>JAFVAA010000668.1 GCA_017476305.1 Lachnospiraceae bacterium | reverse complement strand
TTAATGAGGTGATAAACTATGAAGGTTCTTATTATCAACGGAAGTCCCCGGGTAGGCGGAAATACGAGTATTGCACTCGAAGAAATGGTAAAGACCTTCCACGAGGATAGCATCGAAACAGAGGTCGTACAGATTGGAAATCAAGCTGTCAGAGGCTGTATCGCCTGTGGAAGCTGTGCAAAAAAGGGAAAATGTGTATTTGATGATGTCGTAAATGAACTGGCACCAAAATTCGAAGAAGCCGATGGTCTTGTGATAGCATCTCCTGTATACTATGCCTCTGCCAACGCGACGCTCATTGCCTGTCTGGACAGACTTTTTTACAGTACCCACTTCGATAAAACCATGAAGGTGGGTGCCAGTGTCGTAGTTGCCAGAAGGGGCGGATGCTCTGCGACCTTTGACGAACTGAATAAATACTTTACCATCTGTGGAATGCCGGTAGCCTCCAGCCAGTACTGGAACAGCGCACACGGCAGGGAAAAAGGCGAGGCGGAAAAGGATGAAGAAGGGTTACAGACCATGCGGGTCTTAGCCGGAAATATGGCTTTTCTGATGAAGAGCATCGCTCTGGGGAAGGAAAAGTACGGACTCCCTCCAAAGGAAGAACATGCATGGACACATTTCATTAGATGATCCAGAAGACAAATGAATGATTTTGACTTAAAAAAGCAGGTCTAAAAAATTTCCGTCCATTATCCGTTTCAAAAAAGGCAGGGACTATTCCAAACAGTCCCTGCCTTTTTTACAGCCAAAAGCTTTAGTGAACACTGCCGCCAAATAAATCTGCAGAGTAGGAATCAAAGCTCTCCTTCACCCATCCTGCAAACTGCTCCTTCGTCACCGGATGGACATCATCGATGGCATCCACCACGATGTCCTCTTTCCCGATGCGTCTGTAGATAGCGATCAAAAGTTCATTTAACTCTGCCTGTGTCGTGCTTGATGAGGTCGTATCCAATTCCAAAAGAATATCCGTCACTTCCTTTGTGATCTTTGTCTCCTCATCTGCCACTCTGTATAATTCTTCGTTCGTCATTTTTTCCCCTTTCCGGTCACTGCTCCTGAATGCAGAGCAGCAACAACTTCACCATAGGAATGATTTTTCATCTCCTATCAGCATATTACACCCCTTTTTCAAAAACGTCAACTCTTAGATCGCACGCACATTCTCCCGAATCGTATCTGATTTTTCCTGAATGCTTGCACTCTGGGCAGCAATCTCCTCCGTCGCAGCCGTGATATTGGCAATCTTATCGCCGATCTCATTAATGCTGTCAATCAAAATTTTGATAGATTCTATGCTCGCATTGATCTTTGGAATGGTCTCCACAGCATTTTTATTATTTAAATCAATCATCTCTGCCGTCGAATTCGAAAGATTCCGGATCTCATCAGCCACCACTGCAAATCCACGGCCGGCATCACCGGCACGCGCTGCCTCGATGCTGGCATTCAGGGACAAAAGATTGGTCTGTGAGGCAATATCTGCAATTCTCTCATTGCTGTCCTGGTAGACATCAATAAAGCTGGAAAATACATTCAGGGAATCCGTAAGGTTTTTACAGCCCTCTAAAAGCTCCTGTGCAGACTGCTCCACACCTGTCACCTCCTGTGCAGACATATCATTCGCCTTCGCCAGCTGCTCGATCTCATCTCCGAGCGACATGAACTCTCCGACCACACGATCCATATTTTTATTTCGGGCCTCCTGCTGCTCCATGATATCCTGATGCATCTGCTCTACATTTGCACGCTCCTCCTCTGCCAAATCCTTGATATAGTGGATACAGTTCTCTTTTTTATTGAACCCGTTATGGATGGCTGTAGCCATATCCCTGCAGGTAGAATATCCACAGCATTCGCAGTCGATTTTCTGCTTCTCCTTCGTATCCTTTTTCATGTCAGTAAAGATCCGTTTCAGCTCTGCATCCGAAGGAATCCTGATATCTACCGGCTTTGGTGTGTAATTTCTCCAGAAATCCTTGAGCTCCAGATCCTTGAACTGCTCATTATAATACTCCAAGCGCTTTTCCACAGGAAGAGCCATATTCCAGCAGTTCTTATCTGATTTCTTCTTAAAGCCTTTTTTCTCCGGCTGGTTTTTCACCAGACGATGCATCTTATCTACTGCAAGTACGATATCCGTGTGATTTAAGGTGTCATCGGTACCAGTTCCTCTCAGACACCCTTTTTGACAGTCCAGGATATCCACAAACAGAGGTTTTTCCCCGGAGGTTTTCATCCTTTCCTCATATTCCTTCAAAAATTCGTATGCCTCATTCTCTCCCTCGACCTGAAGCACACTCATCTCTTTTCCCAGGAAAAATTCTGCACATTCCTTTAATCCACCCGGCTTCGGATACATACTTCCCAGACCGTATACAGATTCCTCATCTGCCTCCTTTGCGCTCCTATAGGCAGGTGTGATTGCCTCCATAAGCTTTTTAAAGGTGACATTGTACTTGACATATCCACCGCAGTTCGGATCATTGATTTCTAATCTCTTAGCAATACAGGGGCTTAAAAATACCAAATCCTCCGGAACCTTTTTATACTTTTTTAAGTAGATCGCTTCATCCATCATCGGACTGTGAAGCGGTACCAGGTACTTGATCGCATCCGGCTGATACTTTTCTATGTAGTTCACGATTGCCGGACAGGGCTGGCTGACCAGACCGAACTTTTTCGTCTCCAGGATATAATTGATATAGGACCATGTCGTAATATCCGCACCAAAGCTGACGGAATATACATGAAGCACTCCTAAGCTCTTTAAATACCCGAATACCTTTTTATATTCCTTCGGATAATTCGCAATAAACGCCGGTGCTGCAATCACCGTAAACTTCTTTCCTTTCTTTAGCTCAGCTAAGAACTCCTCCGTATCATCCACATAATCCCTTGCGTCATGCGCACACGCATCGAAACAGGCTCCACACTTGATGCACATCTCATCATCGACATCAATCCTGTTATCTGCCGCCTTATTCGCCAAAAGATTCGGGCATTCCCTGATACATTTGTTGCACCCGATACAATTGTCATTGGTAAATACCAATGCTTCTGACTGTGCCATTTTCTGCACCTCCCCTTCTGTTTCTATCACTGGCAAATTTGTTCTATTTTCTAATTTTTTGCCATATCTTTAGGCATTTTTACAATTTTAGTAAAAAATACCAATTTTAAACACAAGCATGTAAAATATTTATATAATTTTAACATAAAATACAGTATATGTAAAATGCTATTTTATTATATCCGATATATCATTTAGATATAGCAAAAAAATCATCATGTACCTATGTTTAG
>JAFVAA010000667.1 GCA_017476305.1 Lachnospiraceae bacterium | reverse complement strand
GGTTTTCCGCTACATACTCTCTTACATACCGGATATTTTTTTCAATATACGCGTGCATCGCCTGATACCATTCCTCCCCGTCCCGGTATGCAGCCTCCGTAGCCACCAACCCCAATATACTTAGTTGACTTGTTCCTGCTGCACCTACCTGCTTTCTAAAACGTTTTTTTAGCGTCCGGTTCGGTATAAAAATATTCGAAATCAGCATACTTGCCAGATTAAAGGTCTTACTCGGAGACGTACAAATGATAGAAATGTCTTCAAACTCCTTTTTCACAGAAGCAAATACCCTGTGTTTTCCCTGAAACACGAAATCATGATGAATCTCATCACTGACCACGATGACACCATATTTCAGACAGATATCCCCCATCCGAATCAGCTCCTCCTCCGTAAACACCCTGCCGGACGGATTGTGCGGATTACATAAAAGAAACAGCTTGATTTTATGCTGCACGATTTTTTCCTCGAAATCTGTAAAATCTATGTGATATTTATGGTCTTCTCCTAAAATCAGATCATTGCTGACGACCACTCTCTCATTGTCCTCAATCACTTCGGAAAACGGATAATACACAGGCTGCTGTATTAGCACTGCGTCTCCCTTCTCCGTATATGCCTGCACTGCCATTGCCAGAGCGAATACGACACCCGGAGTCTTTATGAGCCACCGCTCTGACACCTCCCAGTCATGGTGACGCTTCATCCAGCCCGCTACCGCCTGAAAATATTTCTCCTGTACCTCACTATATCCGAAAATCGGATGTCTGCTCCGCTCTACCAGAGCATCCTCTATATAGGAAGAGGTTTTAAAGTCCATATCTGCCACCCAGAGCGGAAGTACATCCTCCGGCATTCCACGCCTCTTTGCAAAATCGTATTTCAGACAATCGGTTTCCCTTCGTTCTATGATCTCATCAAAGTTCAAATTTCTCTCTGCCATTCGTACACCTCCCGGCTCTTTTTTCCACAACTTTTATAAAAACAATGTTCTGTCTATAAATTTACCTATTCTAACGTTTCAAAAACCGCAGACAGCTCTGCCTGTAAATCCTCATAGTCCTCAATCCCTGTGGAAATCCGAAGTGTACAGGGGGTAATCCCGTTTTTCAGGCGTACCTCCTCCGGTACATCCGCATGTGTCTGCGTCTCCGGATAGGTAATCAGTGTTTCCACGCCTCCCAGACTTTCCGCGAACTTAATCATACGGACACCTTCTAAAATTTTCAGGGCATGCTCCTTCGTATCCACATAAAACGTAAGCATCGCGCCATAGCCTCTCGCCTGTCTTTTCATGATTTCATATCCGGGATGCTCCGGGAGCCCCGGATAAAACACCTTGGTGACTATCTTCTGCTCCTTTAGCCACTCTGCAAGCTTCATCGCATTTTCCTGCGATCTCTCCATACGGATTCCAAGTGTCTTTATTCCCCTTAAAATCAGCCAGCTGTCAAACGGAGAAAGTCCTGAGCCTGTCGTTTTAATCAAAAATCGCAGCTTTTCCTGAATGTCTGTCCGGTTCGTCACGATGAAACCGGCAAGGGTGTCATTGTGACCGCCTAAAAATTTCGTCCCGCTATGTATCACGACATCTGCCCCAAGCTTTAAAGGATTCTGAAAATACGGGGACAGAAACGTATTATCGACGATTAACAGGACATGGTGTCTTTTCGCAATTTCAGCAATTTTTTCAATGTCCGAAATGTTCATCATCGGATTGGTCGGTGTCTCGATATAGATGGCTTTTGTGTTTTCTTTGATCCGGTTTTCTATATCATCCTTTGCACAGTTCAAATAAGTTAATTCATACCGGTTCTTTTTTGAAACATTATCAAAAAGGCGGATACTTCCGCCATAGAGATCTGCTTCGGCTATAATATGGTCTCCCGGTTCAAAAAGTTCGAAAAGCAGAGTAATCGCAGCCATCCCTGTCGTGAGCGCAAACGCATCGATTCCTCCCTCCAGACCGGCAACTGTCTTTTCTAAGATCTCTCTGGTCGGATTCTGCAGTCTGCTATAATCGTATCCCGTACTCTGATCCACTCCCGGATGTGCATAAGTAGCTGTCTGATAAATCGGATAACTTACCGCTCCGTAATTTTCCGTCTTCCCTTCTCGCTCCTCCAAATGCAAGCACCTTGTATTCAGTCCTCGTCCCATACTCTGCCTCCTCCTGATGAAAATTCCTATCATCAATGTAATAAGCACATCTTATCACCATTTGCCTACTATGTCAATAGGTTTTATATAATTTATCCGATTCTTCCTCATTGCAAAAACTTCTGTTTATCGATGAAATAACTGCAGACAGTAACTTCTAATTCTTCATCAACCTCCTTAACCACTTCCCGGACGCATTATTAAAAAACACCTGATCCTTATAGAGCTTTCCGGCATACACCGCCACTTCCGCAGTGAAGAGGATGAGCAGCACCAGATACCCCGCCCCTGCAGCCACACCGATTTTTCCAATCAGAATATCCCCCGGAAGCATAAAGGAGGAGGTAAGCGGAATCACATACAGTAAAACCCTGACCACTTCACTGTCAATGCCATTAAGTGGCAGCATATAGGATACCAGAAATGCAAGCACCACTAACATCTGATACAGTCCATACGCCGAAGCTAACTCCTCTGCCTTTGC
>JAFVAA010000666.1 GCA_017476305.1 Lachnospiraceae bacterium | reverse complement strand
TTTTCGTACTCAGCACCAAAGCAGATTCCGTCTACAAAGCCAAGAGAGGACAAAAGGGAAACACCTGCCAAAGCAAAGTATTCTGCACTGGCACAGGCGAATGTGACCGGAATTTCGAATACGAAATCAGCACCATTTAAAAGTGCCATCTGCGCCCGTAAATATTTGTCCGTAAAAGCAGGAGTACCGCGCTGGACGAAATCTCCGCTCATGGCGATGACGATATTTTCTGCCCCGGTTCTTTTTTTGACTTCCTCAATCTGGTAGCGGTGTCCGTTGTGAAAGGGATTGTACTCTGCGATAATGCCGATGGTTTTCATGGGGATGTTCTGCCTCCTGTTCCCTGTCTGTTATATCAGAAATTCTTCGTAAAATTCGAGTTGTCTTTCGTATATCTCATGGATACGACTGGCAATTTTTTTATCATAAGCCTGTTCCAGTGTAGCCCAGATTTCTTTCTTCAAAATTCCGTGATTTTTAATTTTTTAATGAGATCCATATAATGCATGACATGCCTGGAGCTGTGCATCAAAATCAGTAGAAAACGGTTTTGCTTTTACATCATGAATCAATCCATAGCTGTTTTTTTCTAAAGGATAGTCATATTTTGTATCAGATAAAAAAGCACCTCCGTTGTCAAAAACGGGACACAGGGAGAAGAAACCGCCGTTTTCTAAAATGCAGATATTATTAAAATGTCTGTCATCGTTCAATATGAGCGTGTCCAATTCTAAAATTTTTGTCAGATATACTCCGAAATTTTGGAGACCGGTGATGTCTGTTACAAAATTTACGAGATAATCTATTTGATCCCTTGTGCTTTTCTTTTTTAGTGCTGTATCTAAATCTGTGCTGCTGAATTTTTCATGCAATCTGGCCACGGAAATGATTTGTGTGTCACGTCGGTCTTTTAAAAAATCCTTTGACTTACAGCCATGAAATGTTCTTTCATGATATTTGATTTCACACAAATGATATTCTACAAAATTTGAAATATTAGATAGCTTTAAAATCTCAGAAGCTATAAATTCCGCTGCTCCTTCATATCCTAAATTATCTATCTTGTACCAAAATGAATTTTTTAAAAATTTTAGCTGATTTCCCTTAGAAGTGGTCATTTGTTTCGATTGTTTACTGGTTACGGTTTCGATACTTTGCTTAGAAAGATTCGGTTTTTTGTTTTTCATTATGACTACCTCCCTCTCCATCTGCAAAGTGAATCTGATAAAAATCACCGGCAAGCTTTCCGTGAGTTTTTCTCACAATTGCTAAAGGATCATAGTAATCCAGTTCCAAATCCCGTAAAAGTTCTTTGAGGTGATCCCTGGTTCGTGGAAAACATCTTTCTTCTAAAAAATTTTCATAGTCTGTAAAACTGGGAGAGCTGTTTACGCCAAATGCTCTATGCAACATATTATCCGTATGATTTTGGATTTTTATCTGTCGCGTTCGATAATCTGCCCAGATGGTGGTAGTGACCATGTCTTTATATAAATATTCCAGTTTCAGCTGCATATGAAAACGCTCCTTTCCAGAGGTGTTTTGCGATTAGCAATCCTAATACGGCTATTATATCAATATATTTTCATTCGTACAATTGTAAAATGCCAAAAAGTTTTATCGTATTCACAGAAATCAGAGGTGGTGCCAAAAAAATCATGAATAAATTTTTATGAAAATGTTTTGTATTGAATGTATTGATTGTCTTGTGTTATACTTAATATAGGTTTTTGCGATATACAAATGGTGAGTGATACAAAAAGGGAGGCGGGAAAAATCATATGATCATCATTGCATTTTTGGCACTGTTTTTGGTGGGCGTGGGTGCGCTTTTCTATTTTTGGAACCGGTTTCATAAATTTCATTTCGTACAGGAGATTGCGAAGGAGCATAAAAAGCGTTCGTGGCTTGTAGCTGCCGTGCCTGTCCTTATTTTGGTACTTCTTTTTTTCCTAAAGACTGTGATTGCTGTGATTATTTCCCTGCATCTTCTGGTCTTTTGGATTCTCTGTGATTTTATCGCATGGCTGATAAAAAGATTTGCGAAAAAATCCTCAGAAAAATATTTTGCAGGTATCGCTGCGATTTTGATTACGACCGTGTATCTTTGTATCGGGTGGTATTATGGACATCATGTGTTTGAAACGCATTATTCGGTAGAATCGAATAAGGATTTGGGGATGGAACGTCTGCGTATCGTACAGATTTCGGATTCCCATCTGGGGTGTACCTTTGATGGGGATGGATTTGCGGAGTACATGAAGCGGGTGCAGAAGACGAAGCCGGATCTCGTAGTCGTGACAGGGGATTTTGTGGATGATGATTCGAAAAGGGCAGAGATGATAAAGGCTTGTAAGGCACTGGGGGATTTGGAAACGACATACGGTGTCTATTTTGTGTATGGAAATCATGACAGGGGATATTTTAATACACGCGATTTCAGTGCGGACGAATTAGATACAGAATTAGAAAAAAATAATGTGATGATTTTAAAGGATGAGATGGTGGAAATCTGTCCTGAAATTTTGCTGGTGGGGAGAAGGGACCGTTCGGAAGCAGGGCGGCAGGAGATGGCAGATTTAGTGAGCACCGATGATATAAAGAATAAATATGTAATCGTCCTCGATCACCAGCCGCATGATTTTGATGCACAGGAGAAGGCAGGAGTGGATTTGGTACTGTGCGGACATACACATGGCGGGCAGATGTTTCCGGTGGGGATTACCGGTGAACTTTCCGGGGAAAATGATAAGACCTATGGTCTGGAAAAAAGAGGGGCTACCACCTTTATCGTAAATTCCGGAATTTCTGACTGGGCGATTCCGTTTAAGACGGCGGCGATTGCAGAGTATGGGGTAATCGATGTGGTTCGTTCGGAATAAATGATAGCGGATAGGATTGGTTTTAGTGTCCAAAAGGTGATGAGTGTGGTATACTTAAATAAAAGGATGTGAAAATGCTATGGGAGGTGGGAAGGTGCAGCCATATAAAATAGTAACGGATTCCACGGCTAATCTGCCTGTGGATCTGATTGAAAAATACGGGGTGGAGGTTTTATCTTTAAATTACTATGTGGAGGGGAAAGAGTATAAGGGATATGAGAAAGGGCAGCAGATCGATCTGGAAAAATTTTATGTGATGATGCGGGAAAAGAAAGAGATGCATACCTCGCTCGTGGATATGGGAGAAGCGACGGAGTTAGTCGAAGGTCTGTTTCAGGCGGGAGAGGATGTTCTCTATCTGGCATTTTCATCAGGACTTAGCGGTACTTATCAGGCGGTTTCTTTGGTGATCAAGGATCTTTTGGAAAAATATCCGGAGAGGAATGCGGTTTGCGTGGATACGCTTGCTGCGGCACTTGGCGAGGGGCTTCTCGTATACTACGCCATTCAGAACCGGGAAAAGGGGATGAGTCTTTCGGAAAATGCCAAGTGGGTGGAGGAAAATAAGCTGCATCTCTGTCACTGGTTTACGGTAGATGATCTGTTCTTCCTAAAAAGAGGTGGGAGGATTTCGGCAGCTACGGCAGTGGTCGGGACGGCACTGAATATAAAGCCGGTACTTCATGTGGATGATGAGGGACATCTGATTGCGATGGGAAAGGTCAGGGGCAGAAAAAAGTCCTTAGATGCTCTGGTGGCGCATATGGAGGAGAGTGTGATAAATCCGGAAGGCCAGCCGGTGTTTATCAGTCATGGCGGATGCTATGAGGAAGCAGAGTATGTGGCGAAAAAGGTGAAGGAGAAGCTTCCGGTAGGAGAGGTTTTGATTCATGTACTGGATCCTGTAATAGGGACGCATTCGGGACCGGGGACGATGGCACTGTTTTTTATGGGGGAAAAGAGATAGGGAGATGAGTTTGTTTTTTAGAGTATTATGTGTTAATATAAAATAGTTGGTTTGTACGTATAATAGTAAATGCATTAGAAGTGTATTCACTATAAATTAAATATTAAATAAAAATGGAGGTTTATCATGCAGATTTTAGTTGTGAATTGTGGAAGTTCGTCTTTAAAATTTCAGCTCATTGATTCTGTGACGGAGGAGGCTCTGGTTTCAGGAATCTGTGAGAGGATTGGAGCAGATGGTGGTGAGATTACATATAAAAAGGACGGAGAAAAGATAAAAAAGGAAATGGAGCTGCCGGATCATGCCGTGGCATTAAAGGCGGTTTTGGATATGCTCTTAGATAAAGAAATCGGGGTGCTTACCTCTTTAGAGGAAATCAATGCCATCGGGCACAGGCTGGTACATGGCGGGGAAAAATTCTCTTCTTCTGTCGTGATTCCGGAGGATGTTATCAACGAACTTGAAACCTGTAATGATCTGGCACCACTGCATAACCCGGCGAATATTCTAGGTGTACGTGCATGCCAGAAGGTGATGCCTTCTGTGCCGAATGTTGCGGTTTTTGATACGGCATTTCATCAGACGATGCCAAAGAAGGCATATCTGTATGGTCTTCCGAAGGAATATTATGAAAAGTACGGCGTTCGCCGCTATGGTTTTCATGGGACGAGCCACAGCTTTGTTTCAAAAAGAGTGGCAGAGCTTGCAGGGCTTGACATCAATCATTCGAAAATCATTGTCTGCCATATCGGAAGCGGGGCAAGTATCTCTGCAGTGAAGGATGGAAAGAGTATCGACACGAGTATGGGAATGACGCCGTTAGAAGGTCTGGTCATGGGAACGCGTTCCGGCGATATCGATCCGGCGATCATCGAATTTATCTGTAATAAAGAAAATATTTCCGTGTCTGAGTTCACGACGATTTTGAATAAAGAGTCAGGAGCACTGGGGCTTTCCGGCGTTTCGAACGACTATCGTGATCTCGTAGAGGCGATGGAGGCAGGAAATGAAGGCGCGAAAAATGCGTTAGAGGTAATGGTATATCGGATTATTAAATATATCGGAGCTTACTACATGGCACTTGGCGGTGCAGATGTGATTGCACTTACAGCCGGCATGGGGGAGAACAATATCGAGGTTCGCGGCATG
>JAFVAA010000665.1 GCA_017476305.1 Lachnospiraceae bacterium | reverse complement strand
GCACCGTGATGCCCGTGATGACCAGGGCCGCCGCCAGCAGCGGCGCGATCGCTTTGCTTGCTTTCTTTCTCATGTCTCTGCCTCCTATCCTTTCTTTTCCGACTTTCAGACATTCCCTCCGCCCTCCCGCAACGTGCCGGGGTGCGGCGCGGCCGCGCCGTGCCCCGGTGCGCGCGGCTCCCGCCTGCGTAGGCGAATCAGGCGGGAGCGTGTCTCCAACATACCTTTGGTATGTAAAACAAGTACACAGAATGCAGTTTCCATTCAAGATTTTAAATGAAATGCCATTGCCGTGTGAAGTGTAACGAAGTTAAGAAGAAAATTTCACAAAATTTTCAATTCATCTAAAATATGCTTGACGAAAAAACATAGATATGTTACAATAAATATCGAACACAAGTTCGAGGCTCGCGAAAATCGACACTCTGATAAAGGGAGGGGATAAGATGATATTTTGCGAAAATGCCACTTTGCAGGAAAAGCTTGCCATCTTAGCAGATGGTGCGAAGTATGATGTAGCCTGCACTTCCAGCGGTGTGGAGCGCAGGGGGAAAAAGGGCGGGATAGGGAATACTTCGGCAAGCGGTATTTGTCATAGCTTTGCAGCGGATGGCAGATGTATCTCCTTGTTAAAGATCTTATTTACAAATGAATGTATTTATAATTGTAAATACTGTATTAACCGCAGTAGTAATGATATTCCCAGAGCTACTTTTACTCCCGTTGAGATATGTACGCTTACGATGGAGTTTTATAGAAGGAATTACATAGAGGGGCTTTTTTTAAGTTCAGGAATTGTAGAATCACCAGACCATACGATGGAACTGATCTGTAAGGCACTTCATGACCTGAGGATCATACACAGGTTCAATGGGTATATCCACTGTAAAACCATACCCGGTGCTTCACCGGAGCTTGTGGAGGAAGCGGGCTGGTATGCGGACCGCATGAGCGTAAATTTAGAGTTTCCGACTGCAAAGGGGTTGCAGGAGCTGGCACCGAATAAGACCAGAAAGACGATTTTGACACCGATGCGCCAGATTCAGAACGGAGTTCGAGAGAGCAGGGAACTTCTTGGCATGAAGGGCGGGAATCAGAGTGCCTACTGGTATACGCAGAAGCGGTTGGGAAGGAGCTTGCCGGGAAGTACAGATGTTTCTGAATTTTTAATGGAAAAGAAAGTGCAGAGTACAGCCGTAAGTGATATGTCCTCAGAGAAAGGAGAATCAGAATCTCTAGAAATTCTAAGAGGAGATTCCCATAATATGCAGGGGCGAAACACACATTTGTCTATATCTGGTAAAAGGGATATCAGCCGTGGTTTTGTTCCAAGTGGTCAGAGTACGCAGATGATCATTGGAGCAACCGGGGAAAGTGATTATGAGATTATGGCGGTAACAGAGGCGTTATATCAAAGGTTTGATTTAAAAAGAGTTTTTTTCTCTGCTTTTATCAATGTGAATCAGGACAGCACGCTTCCGGCAATCAACGCACAGCCGCCGCTTCGGAGGGAGCACAGACTCTATCAGGCGGATTTTTTACTGCGTTATTATGGATTTCAGGCATCAGAGCTTTTATCGGAAAGTCGTCCTTTTTTTAATACCTATCTGGATCCGAAATGTGATTGGGCTCTCGGGCATTTAGAGCAGTTTCCGGTGGAGGTTTCGACGGCAGATTACCAGACACTTTTGCGTGTTCCGGGAATCGGTACGAAATCGGCATCCAGGATCGTGAAAGCCAGAAGGTCGGGAAAGCTGGATTTTCAGGGCTTGAAGACGATGGGGGTAGTTTTGAAACGGGCAATTTATTTTATTACCTGCTATGGAAAGATGATGTATCATTTTATGAAACTGGAAGAAGACTATATTACGAGAAACCTTTTGGAAAATGACAGGGACGTGATGAAGGGATTTGGAGAAGATGTGACATATCAGCAGCTTTCGCTGTTTGATGTGGGGATAAATGAAGGATTTCAGGAGAGAAATTATGGAATTTGATACAGAAAGACCACTTCGGATTTATCAGTGTGAGGATAGTATAGACGGGATTTTAAGTGCAATCTACGAAGCCGGGATTTCCCGTTATGGACATAAATATATCCGAATTGAGCCACAAATAGAAGGGGCAGCGAATAACTATATCCTCTTTTCCGAATATGTCATGGTGGAAACGGATGCTAAAAAGGCAGAAAAGGTGGCACGGGCAGTCCGGACGAAGATTTCGCAAAGGGCATATCAGTACATGATGTATGCTGTTTCCTCTGATGCAGCTGACAGGGGGGATGCGGCGTATCAGTTTCTGACCTATGGTTTTTCTATGGGGGATAAGGTCTGCGACAGCCTGGGGCTTCCACCGGTAAAACGGGTATTTGAGCTGCAGAGGGCGGTAGGAAATGAAGCCCATTTTTCTCTGGAATTTTTACGCTTTAAAGAAGTGTGGGAAAACCCCAGACTGATGTTAGCAGTTTTTGAACCAAAAAACCGGGTGCTGCCGTCAGTGATGGAGCACTTCAGAGATCGCTTTTCCGGCGAATTTTTTATTATCTTTGACAAAACGCATAAAGAGGCGGGAATCCATTTGCCGGAAAGCATGGCAGGAAAGCAATCTATGGAAATCCGGCTGCTTTCTAAAGAGGAAGTGGTGGCACTGGAAAAAATGGGTGAAAAAGAGGAGGACTATCCGGAGCTTTGGAAGACCTTTTTCCATGCTATAGCGATTGAAGAACGAAAAAATGAAAAGCTGCAGAAAAATCTGATGCCACTGCATTATAGAAAGTATGTGACAGAGTTTTTAGAGTAGATTGTTTGTTACCATTTAAAATTCTATTTTCAATTTCGTTTCCGAGTATCATAGGGAAACATTTTTAACCGGAGGGCTTCAAAATCAGGATTTTTTAGTTGAAATTAAATAAAATAGGGATATAATAAAATTAGTAGAGAGATGTCTGCAAATGCGGAAAGAGACGGACAAGGAGGAAAAAGCCGTGGCAGGACAGAGTACATGGGGGGAAAAGCTACTGATTTATGGTGAATATCCCCACAGCTTGATGCAGCATATTTTAACCCTTTTGCGAATCGAAAGGAAAGGGGCAGAATGGCTCATCACGGAAGAATTTTTGCAAAAATATTTCGAAAAATATAGAGATTTTTCACGGGAAATCGCAGAATTGCAAATAGCGAAGAAAAGAGGACTGTTAAATGGTTTTGTTGACCGTAAACGGTCAAAGGACGAAGAAAAGAAAAGCTTTATACAGAATTCCCTGCCTGGATTACTAGAGGAATTACGCGAGTTTGAAGCAGCAGAGCTTTTGGAAAGCCTGATGTGGGTGTTTGGATGGGAAATCACTGTGGAAGTCGTTCGAAAGTGGGAAGTTTCAGCAGAAGATAGGGCGAATTTTCACAATTTTGATGAATTGGAAATGTTTCAAAGAAGTCGTAATCCGTTAAAGGAGGATGAGATTTCAGAAGCTCCTACGGCAGAGGAAAAAAAGACATCCGGGAAAAAGAAG
>JAFVAA010000664.1 GCA_017476305.1 Lachnospiraceae bacterium | reverse complement strand
TGATTCCATACTTTTCTGCCAAATCCTGATTTTCATCCACATCCACATTAAAGAAGTTTATTTTTCCATCCAATTCTTCGGAAAGCTCCTCTAATACCGGTGCTACCATCTTACAAGGTCCACACCATACCGCAGAAAAATCCACCACTGCCACTCCACTCTGTGTCTGTTCAAATTCGTCCTGTGAAATTTTTTTAACCATAATCTTCCTCCATTCCGACATATTTTCTATGTCTATTTTTTTCATTATACTCATTAACAAAAACAATTTCCAATTTTTTCGTTAATAAATTTATTTCTTTTATAAGTATAACACTTTCTCCACAAAAATTCTGTATTTTTCAGCTTTTATTTTTTTTCTTCTGATCCAGATAGGCAGTTACGGAAAGTGCTGCCACATTTCCTTCCCCTGCGGACTTAATATACTGATACGGAGTACCCACGATGTCCCCACAGGCAAAGCAGCCGGAAATATTCGTTTCCATCTTCCGGTTCACCTCGATATGGTTGCCATCCATCTTAAGTCCCGGCACCAGCTGCGCCGGTGAAACACTCTCCCTTAAAATAAAGATACCATCCGTCTCGATTTCCTGTGCCTTTAGCACGAGCTTATCCGCTTTCCTATTCCCTTCAATCGAAACCGGCACATCCCGAATCACATCAATTCCTTCGCTCAAATTCGGCTCCTCTTTATACATAGGCACATAGGAAACCTTCGAGGCGACCTCTGCCATAAACTCAGCCTCTGCCTCCTCCTTCGGGCTAAAGCCGATGATTACCGCTTCCTTTCCCCTATATAAAGGGGCATCACAGGTCGCACAGTAGCTGACTCCTCTTCCTAAGAACTTCTCCTCACCCGGATATGGCTTTCCTAAGTTCACACCGGTCGCAATGATTACGCTGTCTGCCTCATATTCCTGATTTGTCTTCGACTGCAGGTTAAAATAATCTCCCATCGCATAGACTGCAGTAATCTGCTCCTCTGTAATCTCCACACCCATCTGATCCAGGTGTTCTAAAAACCTCTTCCCAAGCTCCGCTCCGCTTACCGCAGGAATCCCCAGGTAATTATTGATTTCATGTGCTTTCGCAATTTTGGGACTAAGCTCTCTGTTTCCCAAAAGAAGAATCTTCTTATTTCTGATTTTTAATGTAATCGCCGCAGACAAACCCGCAGGTCCTGTCCCAATGATGGCGACATCATACCGCTCACTCATAAAGACCTTCCTCCTCTCTTTTCTATACCGCTATCCTTTCCATTTCTCTAAAAAGGATAGCATTGGTATCCCTCCTGTTTCTTTATTTTTACCAAATTACAGGCAAGCATTCCGAAAAATCAAAATCCATCACATCTCCGTCTGAATTTCATCTCACAGGCAGATTGTACACAATTTAATTGTATTTGTCAACACTTATTTCTGTTTTATCTTAAAAAAATGGAAAAATTGTGTAATATTTTTAAAAGGAAAATTCATTACCAAATAAAACAGAGGAAAAAAACGCTTACTGTGAAGCAATAGAAAAAATCACGGCATCAGAGGAATTACGAAATCGTGTGCTGGAGAAAAGGACAGCTTCGAGAAAGAAAAGACCGAAGTATATCCGGGCAGCATATGCATCTGCTGCCGCTATCCTCCTGTTTCTCTCAGGAAATGTCATCTCCTATGCAGCCACGGGGAATACACTGATTGGACATCTCCAGAGAACGACCTTCTTCTTTGCCAGTAAAAAAGAAGCCGATACCGCAAAAAAAGCAGATAAAATCGGAGTGACCGGAGGTCTTCACGGATTGCTGGATGATGATACCGACAGATACAGAATAGACACGGATGAAAAGTATCAGCTCATTTTTACCATCCCGAAAAACAGTACCCTGATTTCTGATGAAACCGGGAGTTCCAAAGACGTATGGACACGCAGGCTCATTTTGGAGCAGCCCGTTTCAGAGAATGGACAGGCAAGGATACGAAAAGAAAGCTATAGCGGAAGGGATGCCGCTGAGCTTATCTCCGTACATCCACTCTTAAAAAACCGGGATTTATCATGGCTTAGTAAAAACTATACCCCTGATGAAAAGGAGCAGTTTCTGATACTGTATTCGGATAAGGATCATAACCCTTTCCGGTCCATTTTAGATGCGGATTATACCGGCGACGGAGAGGAAAGCTTCCACCTATGGTGTACCTATGAACCCGACTTTTCCTATGGAAAAAATTATCTCAATGAAAAAGAGTGGGATTTCCATGAATATTACACGACAAAGGACGGTATAGAAATCCCTATC
>JAFVAA010000663.1 GCA_017476305.1 Lachnospiraceae bacterium | reverse complement strand
TATATGAAGAAAAAAGAAATTTATCAGAGCAGGAAAGGATTCTGACGGAGAAATCTGATGACAGTGGTTCGGAGTATAAGGAGGCAGAAGAAAAATACCGGGCAAATAGAAAAACAAAAGAACCACAGAAAATTTTTGATAATTTCAGTCCCAAAGGATCGCAGTATGAAAATGAGAGGAATGCTCTTTTGGATAGCTTAAAGAGCTTGCAAATGCAGTTTAATATGACCTTTACACAGGATTTTACGGTGGGAACTTCTCAGATTCAGGAATACAGAGAAGCGGCAGAAAAGCTTCGGAAGGTAGAAGTGGTAAAATATGAGGAGAAGCTTTTGAAAGCAAAGGAGGATTGTGAACAGATTTTTCGAAGTGATTTTTTATCCAAAATGAAGGAGCATATCGAGAATGCAAAGACGGAATTTAAAAACCTGAATAAAGCATTGAACTCTATTTACTACGGAGATGACAGTTATCATTTTAATATTACATTTGATAAGCGGAAGGAAAATCTCTATCGCATGATTACTTCGGAATATAATATGGAGGGTGAAAATAATTTATGGAGCAGTTCCTTTGAGACAGAGTACAGAGAAGAGATGGAGGATTTATTTGCAAAGCTTTTGGTACGTGATGATAAGGGCGAGCAGGTTTTAGAGGAATATACGGATTATCGTTCCTATTTAGACTATGATATCGAAATCCGGAAGCGAAACGGTTCAAAGCAGCGGTTTTCTGACATTTACGGAGAAAAGAGCGGAAGTGAGACACAGGTTCCTTATTATGTGGCAATTGCAGCCTCGTTTTATCAGCTGTACCGGTTTGGGAATTCCGTCAGGCTGATGCTTTTAGATGAAGCCTTTGATAAGATGGACGATGACAGAATCAAATCCATGATGGACTTTTTTAACAGCCTGCATCTGCAGGTGATTTTAGCGACTCCTCCGGGGAAAATTGAGGTAATCGGGGAGCATGTGGACACCATTCTTACGGCAATCCGGGTGGGAGAAGGAAGCATTGTGGAGGAGTATGATTTGTAGAAAGAGGTTTTTCTAGGTATTAAGGAAATTTTTGAAAAAGTGAGGAGAAAAATGAATTTTTCAAAAAATCAACATAAGGTGCTTTCGAAGCTCATAGATCAATATGAAAGGAGCACCACCTTTCAGGGGAAGAATAAGATACATCAGAATTTTTCCGTACAGATTGGGAAAATGTTTCCGAAGTATCTGGATGATGCGGAATATGATTTTTTTGTGCAGATAAATGAGGAAATGGAGAGCTTATGTGCTGCACATTTGGTTCAAATTCTTAGAAAAAACGGAAGGATTGAAAAGGTGGTGCTAGGTATGGAGCACCTAAAGGAGACCTATCAGGCACTTGGAAGAACTCCCAGAGATGAGTGGCAGGGACAGATGCTTCAATTTCTGGATGGTAAGGAAAAGAGTTTGCAAAACAGCTCTGCATGCCGATTTTATGAAATCGATAAAAATAAAGGCAAAGAGGGGAAGAAAGCTGCTTTAGGGCAGAACGATGAATTAAAGGAAATTTATAAATCCTATATAAAAAGCCAGAGGGAGAGGATTGCGGAAAACAAATCCGTAGAATACTTTGATGATTGGAAAGGCTATCGGGATTTGTGGGAGGTCTTATTAGCACTTTTGGAGCTGGAGGGAGATATTTACATCCGCGATCTGTCCGTGAGGCTTTTTCATGATTCGAAAAAATTGGAGCCTATGCGCAGCAAGATAGAAGCCCTTCTTTTTCAGTATGGAGAGTATCCGGAAAAGAATTTGATTTTAGAGGAGTGTGGTGTAATCCAGACTCCTTCCTATGTGATGATAAAGGGAAATGCCACGCTTTTTTTTGAGAAGCAGGAAATGAATCTGAAGCTGCTGCATGGTGATATTGGTTTTTCTACAGAATCCTTAGTGGATATTGAGGAAATTCGTGTTCATGGAAATCGAGTGATTACAATCGAAAATCTTACGAGCTTTCATCGCTTCCCATGCAGCGAGAGAGATGTAGTCATTTATCTTGGAGGCTATCATAATCTGGTCAAAAGAATTTTTCTAGAAAAAATCTATCGGGATAATCCGAATGCCGGATTTTTTCATTTCGGGGATCTGGATGCAGGTGGATTTTATATCTATGAACATCTAAAAAGGAAGACGGGAATTCCGTTTCAGACAATTTATATGGACAAGGAAGTTCTGATGAAATATCAAAATTATGGAAAAAAACTCACCTCGAATGACAGAGTGCGAATACAGAGGCTGTTGGAGAAATACCAGAAGGAGGGCGAAGAGGAACATGTGGCGGTTTTGCAGGCTATGTTAGATTTGGATTGTAAACTGGAGCAGGAGGCAGTGGAGGTGTAGGATGTAAAGAGTAGCATGTGTATAGCTGTACAATGCCATTGGTTGCTACGCAACATACAGCCGGTACACAAAAGGGTGCAAGCCACTCATGAGTGAGGGGTTGGAGAGTTGAAGCGGGATTGCCTACTTTGTCCAGATTCTAATTTGATTGTAAAAAAATTGGAATTTTTTGCAACCAAACTCTAAAATTCAGGTAGTATATAAATAGAGGCATCTTAAAAAACATTAAATTATAACGATTTAATGTTTTTTAGCATGTTGAAATTTAGTATAAAGAAAATTAATTTCTGATATATTATGGAACTGTTAATCATTACCTTTTTGCTTTGCTGACCAGCAGCACGAGGAATTAATTAACCGTTTCTATATAATGAAAGAGGAAAATTCCATGGAAGATGATGAAATTGTAAATTTATATTGGGAAAGAGTGGAGAGGGCAGTTGAAGAAACGGAGAAGAAATATGGGAATTACTGCTTTCATGTGGCGATGCGTATTTTATGCAGTACTGAGGATTCGAATGAGGTTGTCAATGATACTATGCTCGCTGCATGGAACAGTATCCCTCCGCATAGGCCGGAGATTCTTCGAACTTATCTGGGGAAAATATCCAGAAATTTGTCTCTGAAACGCTTTCGGGATCTGCATGCAAAAAAGCGCGGAGAGGGAGAACTGCCTATTGCCCTGGAGGAAATTTCAGAGAGTGTTTCCGATGGGCAGGAAATCATAGAAAGGCTAGAAGCAAAGGAGTTAGCGGAAATCATAGCGGATTTTTTGCGTGGAGAAAAAACTGTGGACAGGCAGATTTTTCTCTATCGCTATTTCTATTTTGAATCGATAGAGAATATCAGTAATCGGTCTGGCTATAGAAAGAGCAGAATTAAATCCATTCTGTTTCGAATGCGGAAAAGACTCGGGAAAAGATTAGCGGAGGAAGGGTATTATGAAGAATGAAATGAAACTTTTAAAAGCAATCGGAATGTTAGAGGATTCCCTTTTGCCGGAGGATTTTTATGATGAATCCGGGGAATTTTCAGAGGGAGAAGAAAAGTGGGAAAAGAGAACTAGAGGGTGGAAGCATGGACTGATGGCGGTGGCTGTTGTATTTATTTGC
>JAFVAA010000662.1 GCA_017476305.1 Lachnospiraceae bacterium | reverse complement strand
GATACTGTCAGAAGGGAGGCAGAAATATATGGCAGAAAATGAAAAGAAAACAAAAAGAAATCCTGTCGCAGGCATCATGGCCGGTGATATCATGCAGGATTATTCAAAATATCTTGGAACCTATATTTCGCAGAGCCTGGTCGCTGCGGGGTTCGAGGTGCGGCTTTTTCTGGGATGTGACCCGACAGAATTTCTGCCGGAGAAAACGGTGACGGACCGGTCGCTGAAATACCACTACTATTCGATGTATGAATACAGCCGTTATGATGACCTGGATATCATCGTTTTGATGAACCGAAGTTTAAATGCATCGCCCATCGCCTTTCATCTGGAGGAGTTCATGGGGATGATTCCGGAGGTTCCGGTGATTTTTGTAGGCGAGGCAAAGGAACACGAAAGGGCGGTGCATGTACTGACCGGTCATTATCCTGCATTTCGAAAGATGATCAGGCATCTGGTAAAGGAACATGGTTATCAGAAACTGGTGTGCATCGCAGGACCAAAGGGAAGCTATGAAGCAGATGAGTGCAGGCGTGCTTATGCGGATGAACGGAAAGAACTGGGGATTTCCTATCATATGGAGCTGGAGCTTGCCGGGGATTTTTATGTGAGGGCGGAAGCGGAGATAGAAAAGTTCTGGGTTTCCCATCCGGAAGCGGAAGGGTTTGTCTGTGCCAATGATTTCATGGCAGAAGCGGTCTACAAGGTGGCAGACAGGATGGGGTATGTAGTGGGAGAGGATATTGCAGTTACCGGATTTGATAATATCGCTGCAGCGAAATATATGTCACCGCCCCTGACTACTGCGGAGCAGGAACTTCAAAAGATAGCAGAGGCAGTAAAGATTCAGGCAGAACATATCATCAGAGGTGAGACTCCGGAAGATATCGTCCTGGAGGCTCCGTGCAGGATCAGGCAGTCCTGTGGCTGCATGAAGTCATGGACAGGGAGGTATGGAAAGACGGAGGATCAGGCAGAAGACCTGATCCAGTGGCAGAAAGGAAAAATCATGGATTTAAAGCTGCAGAGCATGTTCTGCTCTATGCTTCTTCGGAATCTTTTGCTCGAAAACCTGGATGAAGAGATGTTCTACTCCCTGCTTGGAAGACAGATGCAGGCGATCGGGATTTTAAGGACCTACCTGTTCTTACATCAGAAACCCATACCGGTGAAAGCAGGGAAAAAGGCTGTGCTGCCGGATAGTATCTATCTTTTTCTGGTTCAGGAGGGAAAAAAGATTCGAGCCTGGAAAAAGGAGACAGCACCTTTAGTGGCACGCTCAGGGATTGCAGACTATGTAGGAACGGAGACACCGGTGCAGCTGCTGCAGTTTTTGCTTTTTTTCAGGGAAGAACAGTATGGGATCATGCTTTTGGAAGTGGATCCTTCGAATGAAAAGGTGCCGTTCTGCCATACGATATCTCTGGAGATCGGCAGTACGCTCCGGTATCTGCAGATGACCCTGGAGAGAAACCGGGTACAGTTATTATTAAAGGAGAGGAATAAAGTGTTAGATTATGCAGCGACTCATGATGAATTAACAGGCCTCTATAACAGAGCCGGAATTTTAGGAAAGGCAGCGTTCTATTTTTCGGAATATTCCGAAGAGGATTCTTTTGTCATCGTCATAGCGGACATGGATCATTTGAAGCAGATCTATGATACCTTTGGACATATGGAGGGGGACGCAGCCATCATTTCCACAGCGGAAATCCTGAAAAGATCGCTCCCCGAAGGGAGCCTGATCGGGAGATCCGGCGGGGATGAATACATCTGTCTGTTCCACCTGGAGGAAGAGAGGCAGCCGGAGGAAGTACGGGAAAGGATCCGCAGGGAATGCGAAAGCTTCAACCG
>JAFVAA010000661.1 GCA_017476305.1 Lachnospiraceae bacterium | reverse complement strand
TGATTTCCGTGCCTGCGTATTTTGACGACATACAGAGGCAGGCTACGGTTTTTGCCGGGCAGCGTGCCGGTTTCCGGGTGGAACGTATTTTAAACGAGCCGACAGCTGCAGCACTAAGCTACGGGCTGGAGCATCTGGAGGAAGAAAGTCATATTCTGGTCTATGATTTGGGTGGAGGTACTTTCGATGTCACCCTTTTGGAGATGTTCGATGGAGTACGGGAGGTAAAAGCCAGTAGTGGTGATAATAAGCTGGGTGGAAAAGATTTTGATGAAAAGCTGATGGACTATCTGGCAGAAAGGTTTCAGAAAAAGTATTCGGTCGATTTAAGATCGGATGTCTATGCTTCCGTGAGGCTGAAGGAGGAGGCAGAGCAGTGTAAAAAAAGTCTCAGCACAGAGGAATCCTATCATGTTCTGGTTCCTATGATCGTGGAAAAGGATGGTTCTCCCCTGGCACTTGATGAGAACGTGACCAGAGAGGAGTTCGAAGAACTGTGCGCGGAGCTTTTAGAGCGGACGCATGTTCCCATGGATGTAGTGCTGGAGGATGCGGACATCTCCACAGAGGATATTGACCAGGTGATTTTAGTGGGCGGTTCGACCAGGATGCCCTGTGTTTCAAAGGACATCGAAAAATATTTGGGAATTGTGCCGCAGAGATCGGTAAACCCGGATTTTGCAGTGGCAGAAGGGGCGGCAATCCAGGCAGGAATCATCGAAGGAAGTATCCGGACCGAGGACAGTATTATCATGACCGATGTGAATCCATATACCTTGGGAGTACGATGCCTGCATGAATTTACGGATGATTATATGAGCGTGATTATTCCCAGAAATGTGACAATACCTACATCCAGGACAGAAACCTACTATACCAGCTCTGATGACCAGTCAGTGGCTGCGATAGAAGTTTATCAGGGGGAAAGCTCCTATGCCTCCAGCAATCATTTTCTGGGGAAGTTCAATGTGACCGGGATTCCGAAGAAGCCTGCGGGCGCAGAGCAGATTCAGGTAGAGTTTACTTATAACCTGAATGGGATGCTGGAGGTTCGTGCTTCTATTGTCAGTACAGGGAAAGAAGCCGGAATCCGGATCGATATGATGCATGAAGAAGCAGAGGAAGAAAAGGATTTGAGCGGCTGGAAGGATGTTCCTGAAGCAAAGGCTTTTCGAACTGTGGTGCGCAGAGCAGAAAAAAGAATGAAGGCAGCAGAAAAAAACGGGGAAGAAGATTTGAAAAAATCCTTGGAAATTTCACTGAATCTGTTAAAAACTGCTCTTTTAGACGGGAAAATATCCCATGCAGAGAGTATAGGGGAGGAGCTTTTGGGGCTTTTGGAGGATTAGGACTTATGGGAAGGGCAAAGGAGACGGATAGAAAACGATGAATGAGTATTACGAAATATTAGGACTAAAAAACGGAGCATCGAAGGAGGAAATAAAAAAGGCATACTTTAAAATGGTCAGAAAGCATACGCCAGAGTCGGATCCGGAGATGTTCCAAAAGATTCGCCGTGCATATGAACAGCTGAAAGACATGGATGAAAAAGCGGCATCCGGTCCCGAATTTGCCCCGCTGACAGATCCGGAACAGATTCGTTATCTGGACGAGGTCATGACATTGTATCGTAAGGGAAGCCTGGAAAAGGCCTGCAGCATATGTGAGGAAGCGTGTGCATTTGCACCGGATGAGGTACGGTTTTTATACCTTTTAAATGATTTACAGGATAAGTGCGGATATACGGGAAAGGCGGTAAAGAGTGCAGAAAAACTGGTGCAGAAGGATCCGGAAAATATCTGGTACCAGCGGAGGCTGGCATATGCCTGCTATGAGCGTGGATATATGAAAAAGGCTTTTCCGGTATTCAAAAAGGTCTATGAAATGGGTGCCAGGGATCTGGACTTCATTCTGATGTTTGCGGATGAGTGCGATTATTATGGCGACTATATCAGAGAACGGGCAATCCTGCTGGAAATCCTGGAGCATAAAGAAAAATGGAAAAAGGATGAATTTCCGGATTTTGTAGAGATTTTTTTTCATCTTTTTTCTGGTGCAGATCGTTTTGGGACAGAATTGGAGGTGCTCCGGCTGTTTTCGGATTTTGTGGATGGTCACAGATCCCTTTTTTCAGAAAATGCTGCTCTGGCCGTGAACCTGTTAGATGAGCATTTTTTCAGAGACACCCGGAATGAAGTGAAGGAGAGGATGTTACATATTCTGGATACCTTTGAGGCTGCCAGCAGGAGAAAAGAGGTCAGGGAGGATATCCACAGATATAAGGAAGAATACCGGTATGGCCAGATACAATACGATGACAGATTTTTAGAGATTTTCAAGATAGCCTGCAGCGTATTCTGTTTTTATGCATTTGAAGATGATGTGTGCCGCAGGTATGCAGAGACCGATGTGAAACTGTGC
The DNA here is from genome assembly GCA_017476305.1 of Lachnospiraceae bacterium. Lineage (GTDB taxonomy): Bacteria > Bacillota > Clostridia > Lachnospirales > Lachnospiraceae > Butyribacter. The sequence continues at coordinate 4,479 of JAFVAA010000661.1, read as the reverse complement.
ATGCTCATGCAGAGGGGTGAAGTTCTTGGTCAGACGAAGCTTTTAGAGACGGAATATCCTGCTCTTTATGAAAAGCTCCGGGATTTTTTTGAGATATTGGAAAAAAGTGAAAATCCGGGCTATCTAAAAGAAAAAATGAAAAAGGACTATGACAGGATGGATGCCTATATGCACTCCGGCTACTTTTACGAATGGTATCCGGAAGAAAAAAGCACCGGTTCTGTCAATGTCATCGTAGACGGATATTCTGACATGCCATTTGTAAGAAATGGGAAGAAGGTTGGAAGAAATGATCCCTGCCCTTGCGGTTCCGGGAAAAAATATAAACAGTGCTGCATGAGGAAAAATGCTGTATGAGGGAAAATAAAAAAAGTGCTTGCTTTTTATCCGAAGCTGTGGTAATATAATATCTGTTCGGTATGAATATTTGATTGTGCGCGTAGCTCAGCTGGATAGAGCGTCTGACTACGGATCAGAAGGTCGGGAGTTCGAATCTTCTCGCGCACGCTGCGGACTCTGTCCGGGTTTGTGAGCAGAGGAATGTTTAAACAGGGTATGTGGAAATTGCATATCCTGCTTTTTCGATGAAAAGATTTTCGGCAAAAATTTCATTTGAAAAAAATTTGTAAAAGAGTGACAGATGACCTGAAAATGTGTTACAATAATCACGTGTTTGTAAAAAACAGAAAGGTGGGTGTGACGAGTCGCAGATGAAGCAGCTGTGATTCGAAGAAAATAATCAGGGGCGTTTGAGGGATATATACCAGGAAAAAGGAGAAAGAGACTTATGAAAGAAAAAAAACTTACGTTACTGTTTACTTTGCTTTTGGTAGGATTTTTGCCATTGATTACGATTGCTGTGCTGCTGAATGTATATAGTGCTCTGGCGCAGAAGCGGACATTGGAGGAAAATGCATATTCCAGACTGGAGGCAGCAGCAAACGGGCTTCGTATGTACTATGAATGGGACATTGTAAACGCGGACGGGGCTGCCTATGAGCACGATTATGTAGACAGTTTGAAGGGACAGGATATCGAGCTGACTCTGTTTTTGGGAGATACCAGATATATTACCTCCATCACGGATGAAAAGGGGGAAAGAACAGAAGGAACACAGATGGATCCTGCGATTTATAAAGTGGTTTCAGCAGGAAATGATCACGAGGTCAGTGGTGTCGTAATCGGCGGAAGTAAGTATTATGGTTATTATGTTCCTGTAAAGGATGGTTCCGGAACAGTCGTAGGTGCGGCGTTTGCCGGAGAGCCACAGACTGCAGTAAAGGCAGAGATTCGGAGGGGCATTCTTTATTCTACGGGCATTACCCTGATCGGCGTGGTGGTATTTGGTCTGATCATTATCTTTGTCGCAAAGCTGATTAAATCCCGTCTGATGAATGTGGTAAATGCGACAGCGACGATTGCAGAAGGAGACATGTCAGGGGAAGAGGAATTAAGCAGCAGTATCTATGAAATCAATTATTTAGGGCTTTCTCTGATGTCACTGCGCCAGAATATGCGAAATGTTCTTCGGTCTGTTTTGGATAATATTCAGGTTTTTGATGAGGATATGTCGAAAATCATGGAAAGTGTAGATGTCTGTAACAACGCATCAGATGAGATTACGAAGGCGGTCGATGATCTCGCACAGGGCTCTGTCACGATGTCGGAGGATATCGCAGGTACCTCGGAAAGTATGAAGGTGATTGGCGATGAGATTCAGAGAATCCACACTCTGGCAGAGGATGCAAATGTGGCATCCGGTGAGGTACAGAGGGAAAGTGATGCAGCGAAGGAAAAGATTGGTGTTCTGATGGATGCAAATAAAAAGACGATTGAAATTTCCAATGATGTCGTAAATGGAATTCAGGCTTCTTCCGAAGCGGTAGAAAAGATTCAGGCAGCGACAGAGATGATTACGTCTATCACGAGTCAGACGGCGTTACTTTCCTTAAATGCTTCTATCGAGGCAGCGAGAGCCGGAGAAGCCGGAAAGGGCTTTGCAGTCGTGGCTTCTGAAATTTCGAATCTGGCAAACCAATCCGATCAGTCTACGAAGGAAATTCAGGATATTGTGACGGAAATCATCAAATCCTCTGAGCAGAATGTAGAGCTCTCGAACCGGATCAAGGAAGCGATTGACAATGAGGGTGCTGTGCTTGCACAGGTGCGTGACAGTTTCCAGACCATGACTGGAAAAATCAGTGAGAATACAGAGGCGATTGGGGATATTTCTAATAAGGTTGTAGAGCTGAGTGGTGAAAAGGATAAGGTTTTGGATGCAGTAGCCGGTCTTTCTTCTGTTTCGGAGGAAAATGCGGCAAGCTGCGAGGAGACAAATGCTTCTATGGAAGAGATGGGAGCTACCGTGGCAAATATCCACGAGCAGTCTAGTAATACGATGGAGGCTTGTGCGACGTTAAGAGAGATTTGCGGATATTTTAAGATTTAAGGAAATGCAGGGGTTCATTATCGAAACCTGAAAGTATACAAATGGGGAGCATCTGGAAAGGAGGTAAATTATGGGTTCCGTATCAAAGATTTATTTTGCAAAGGAGATTACTCCGGAAACCGTAGTGAAGCTTTATGAAAAGCTCGGGAAAAAGCTGGAGGGAAAAGTAGCTGTCAAGGTGCATTCCGGGGAGGAGGGAAATCAGAATTTTTTACGACCGCCCTTTTGGAAGCCAATCGTGGAGCATGTCGGGGGAACCATCGTAGAGTGCAATACGGCGTATGAAGGAGCCAGAAATTCCACGGAAAAGCATGTCAAACTGATCGAAAAGCATGGCTGGAACCAGTATTTCGATGTGGATCTGATGGACAAAGAGGGACCGGACATTGAAATTCCGATCAAGAGAAATGCAAAGCATTTGAAAAAGGATATCATGGGGAAAAATTTCCTGAATTATGATTCTATGCTGGTGCTTGCTCACTTTAAAGGACATCCGATGGGAGGATATGGCGGAGCTTTAAAACAGCTTTCCATCGGTTGTGCTTCAACAGCGGGAAAGGTAAATATCCACTCCGCAGGAAAGTATACGAAGACAGAGGAGCAGAGTGTAGTGTGGGGGGATCTGCCGCCACAGGATGACTTTTTAGAGTCCATGGCAGAGGCTGCTTCTGCAGTTGTGGATCATTTCGATGGAAATATCGTATATGTAAATGTGATGGCAAATATGTCTGTGGATTGTGACTGCTGTGCAGTAGCAGAGGATCCGTGCTTACAGGATATGGGGATTTTGATTTCTACGGATCCGGTGGCGATTGACAGGGCATGTATTGATCTGGTGAAGCAGAGTGACGATGCAGGTCGTGAGCATTTTCTGGAGAGAGTGACCTCCAGAAACGGAGAGCATACGATTGATGCGGCAGCAGAGCTGGGAATCGGCGTGCAGGAGTATGAGCTGATTCCATTGGATTGATACGACGAATGGTATGAGTTAAAAAAGTCCAAAATATCTTAATAGTATTTTGGGCTTTTTTGTGTATATAGGAATGCGAAGGGTTTATAATTATAGGCTTTTAGAAACCATCTGTGGATCATTCATGGCATTTTCTAAAAGTCTGCTTAGAAAATCTGTGTAATTTGTTCCTGTCGCTTTTGCTCTTTCTAAGGTGTCTAAAGAAATGCGAAGCGAAATAGTGGGCTGTATTTGTTTTTTTCTCCTTTGTTTTGCGATGGCAGTCATTTCTGCATATTGCTCTTTGGTAAGTTCTGGAGCATCTTCATCTGTAATAATTGGCATTAATGCGGCTTGTTCGATTTCATGAATCTGTTCTTCTGTGGGCTGCTGTCCGGCATAAATAATAGTACGAGTAATATTATTCTCCATAGTAGATTCTCCTTTCTGTAGCAGTAGCCATGCGGGCTGAAATAAGTCGTACAGCTTCATTTCTCATGGTGTAAACGACATATAGAATTCCTTGTACACAGCCGATGACTACATAGCGGTCTTCCTCTGTGCTGTGTAGTTGGTCGTAGTATTCAATCCGCTCCTCATCGGCAAATACTAATGCAGCCGTTTCGAACCCGATGCCATGTTTCTTTTTATTTATTGCATTTTTTGTATTGTCCCATTCAACAATAGTGTTTGATATATTTGTTTTCATATTCTTAGTATAGCAAAAAAGAAAAAAATTGCAATATAGTTAAAAGAATTCCCGTCATTGTCCGAAATGTTATGACTATGCTCAGGGAGGCGGGAATTATTGCAGTCAGTCAGGGAAAGAGCGGGATCACACTTGCCAGGGGGTTAGCGGATATCACATTTTACGATGTCTATGAAGCAGTAGATTGTGTGGATGATACAGGTCTGTTCCATTTTCATGAAAATCCGAATGCTGCCTGTCCGGTCGGGAGAAACATCCATAAAGTGATGGATGAAAGACTGGCCGGGGTGCAGCGGTCCATGGAGGCAGAAATGAAGACGATTACGCTGGAACAGGTGATATCGGATACTCGAAAATGTATTCTAAATGAAG
>JAFVAA010000660.1 GCA_017476305.1 Lachnospiraceae bacterium | reverse complement strand
CTGCTCCATGTACTCCCCCATTCTTTTCGGAGGCTTTGGGATCGAATCCTGTGGATTTTTATGAAATATCGAAATCGCCTCCCTTGGACATACCGCCAGACAGTGCTGGCATCTCCAGCATCCCCGCCACCCACAGCGTTCAAATTCTTTCATGTTCGGGAATCCATCTGAATCAAATTGTAATACCATGCCGGAACAAGTATCAATGCATTTTCCACACTTTATACATTTTTCCTTATCCAGTCTAAAAAATGTTTTTTCTTCTGCACCCATGTCAGCCTCCTTCCACCCAGATTTAAAAAACAAAAAATTCTCTCTACATAGCTTCCGGAACCGTATTATAAAAGCAGGTCTCCCCTAACTCTTTCCTTTTCCCGGAAAGCTTATCATTTGGCATATAATCCTCAGCCGGATACCCTACATAAAGCATGCACACCGGTTTCCAGTGTTTCGGGATTTCTAGCAGTTCCCTCGCCTTTTCTTCATCAAAATAGCTGATCCAAGCACTCCCAAGCCCTATGCTTGCTGCCTCCATCATCATGTGGGTGGCAACGATCGTCGCATCCGTAGCCCCGCTCGCTTTTCCACTCTCCGGATGTATCCAGCACTCCTCTGTATCATAGCAGACCACCATGACAACCGGGGCACCATAATAGATCACAATCTTTTCATGCCCCTCCGTATCACTCTCTTTTGCTAACTCCACATATTTTTTCTGCCAGCCAAACGTACAGAAAGCCCTCACCTTTTCCAGATTTTCCTGCGTGTCCAGCACAAGCACCCGCTGTGGCTGAGCATTTACCGCAGTCGGTGCCCACCGTCCCGCCTCTAAGATTTTTTCTATTTTTTCTTTCTCTACCGGTCGCCTGTCATACTTTCTGACCGTATGCCTCTTTTTAGAAATATCCATAAAATCCATATTGGACCACCCCTTCTTATAATTTACTCATTAACGAAAAACCTGCCTTTTTTCGTTAATGAGTGCGCCGGATTTGCGCTGCGAAGCAGCATCTACCTCTGCAAATCCGTGTGCATCCTTATGCTCATTCCATCCATGACCACTCCTATATCCTCATCAATACAGACAGACCGTTTTTCGATTACTGCCGGGCAGACTGCCTCCCCATAATTGACACAGGCATATACCGCCTTTTCATTGGATGCGGTCATCTGCCAAAAAGGATACTTGATGATCACTGGAGTATTGGATCCCACTCCAAGTTCCAGATACAGAACATGCCGCCCCTCATTCCGATGCAGGAAATCCGCATAACGTTCCGATGCCTTATGCCAGCCTGCATCCTCCACGAAAGAGTCATCTGAGCGAAGATTCATGACAAACTCACTTCCATCCACTGGACAGACCGGAAACAGTTCCGCCGGAATTTCCATGCTGATCTTTCCATTTTCCGGCATCCGAAACATACCGTCCTCCCCTTTTTCAAAACTTTGTGCCTCCATCGCCTGCATCACCCATTCCTGGTTATCAAACGTCTCCCGGATATCCGGATTGACACTCTGGAATAATCCATAATCCCCCTGTGTGTAAAAAAGCCTCCTTTTATCAAATCCTGCTTTCTGGAACTGGTGGTCTACATTCGTGGTGATCACAAAATAGTCCTGTTCCCTCATCCTTTCAAACAGCCTTTGGTACACCGGCTTTGGTGCATCCATATACCGGTTGATATAGATATACCTCGCCCAATATGCCCAAAATTCCTCTTTTTTTGGATATGGATAAAATCCTCCTGAATACATGTCCTGGAATCCATATTTTTTTCTAAAATCCGAAAAATATCTTTCAAAACGTTCTCCGCTATAAGTAAATCCTGCTGAAGTGGAAAGTCCCGCACCGGCACCGATCACGACTGCCTCTGCCGTTTCCATTTCCTTTTTCAGCCTTTCGAGCCGTTCTTCTTTCGTACCTGTCCCATAGGACATCTGCCTGCCTAAATTTCGCACCGCTTTTATGCCTTTTTCAATCGTTTCCTGATATCCGTTCCTCTGCATTTCCAACCCATCCTTTCCAGCCAAAACCCATGCTCCCTCTGCAAGAACAGCATTATGAAAACAGGGATTCTTAACGTTTCAGCCTACTTCCATCGTGACCACGATTTTCCCATCCACTGTTCCTGCATCCATCGCTTCTACTGCAGATTGGATTTTTGAAAAAGGAACACAGGCTCCTATCTTTGGTACGATTCCGTTTTTTTCTATATAATGGAAAATATCTGTCATGACTTCCTGCGTCGGAGTATTAGAGAAAAATCCGGTCAGATATACACCATTCGGTATCTCCTTGATCGGATCAAAACCATCCAGTGTATAGATACCTCCCAAAATCCCGGTATTGCATACGATGCCGCCTTTTTCCATACATTGCATCGTATCCTTTACAGTCTTCGGACCTACTAATTCCAACGCTTTCGTGATTCCTTTTCCTTTTAATGTTCCCACCAGGCTTCCCTCGTCAAGAACTGCCTCATCCGCATCTGCAAGCAAAGACAGTTTCCTTTCCCTGTGCGTCGTGGCGATCACTTTACAGCCGTGTGCCTTTGCAAGTGCTATCGCCGCATATCCCAACGCACAGGTCGCCCCCCGGATCAAAAGGACATCCCCTGGCCGCAGATCCAGACATTCAAAAAGAGAACCCCATGCAGTAAACCAGGTTTCCGGGACTGCCGCCAGCATTTCCCAGGAAAGCGAGCTTTCTGCCGCAAATACATGATGTGCCGGAAGCAGTGCATATTCCGCATAGCTGCCATCAAAGCTCCTCCCCATGCCTCCCATCAGTGCAGCCACCCGCTGTCCCCTCTGAAAGTGACTGTCAGAAGGATCTTCAATCACTCCGACACATTCGATGCCCGGAATGACCGGTTTCTGTATATAATCCTCTAATATTTCTTCCCGTCTCAAAATCTGCTCCGAATGATTCATCCCAAATGCCATGACCTTCAAAAGCACCCATCCGGGTCTTACTTTTGGGATTTCACACTCTGTCAGCATGATATCCTCTGCCTTTGTCGGTCTGTCGATCCTCACTGCTTTCATTTTTCCCATACACCTATACCTCCATCCAACACTGGGGATCTTCCGCATAAAAACTACCGTTTGTCCCCTTTGCCACAGCAGGACATCCTCTGCACCATGCTAACAGCTTACATTTACTGCATTTCGTAAACCGGTCGAACTGACGGTATTCTTCCATCGGTTTCAGCCAGAGGTCTGCAAGTCTGTCCGTATAGACATTTCCCACTTTTGATTCTGCCACCCTTCGGCATGCATACACATCCCCGGTCGGAAGGATTGTAATAGTGCAGTCCGCACAGTTACAGCCTCCATAGATCATTTCCGGATCTGCATCTTCCGGAATCTGAAATATTCCTTCCTCATATTCATAGAGTGTAAAAAGGTGGTCTTTCCTGTTAAAATAAGTCTCTACCCCTGCTTCCTCATACGCCTGGTATTTCTTATGGCAGGTATCCAGAAACTTTCTGTAACGCTCCGGTGTGATTCCGTTTGATGTATCTCCCGGTTCTCCGCTCGGCACATATCTCCCAAAAGAGAACACATCTGCCCCATGCTCCACCACAGTATCGATCAGCTCCGGTATTTCATCTATATTTTTATCAGAAACGGTGGTCATAATGATGGATCGTATCCCTGCTTTTTTTAATATCGGTATCTTTGATAAGGTCGTATCAAAAGAACCGGGCATCCGGAACCAGTCATGCGTCTCCCTCATTCCATCCAAAGACAGCTGATACCTTACACAGCCTGCTTCCTTTAATCTTTTGCAGACATCTTCTGTCAAATGGAATGGATTTCCCATAATGGTAAAAGAAATGTTCCGCTTATTAAGTTCTTCCATCAGCTCCCAAAAATCCGGATGCAGGATCGGATCACCGCCTGTCAGAAAAAGATACGGCTCCCTGCCAAATGTCTTACAAAAATCTTCAATATTAGAAAGTGTTTCCAACATCTCGTCAAAACTCATCTGATCCGGCTGCTTTGCGACATCCTGCGAAAAGATATAACAATGCTTACATCTCTGGTCGCATGTTTCCGTAATGTGCCATTGAAAAGAAAAATACTGCATAACCATCACCCCTGTGCATTTCAATATGTTCACGGGCACTTTGCCCGGATTAGTCCGTTTTACCTTCTTTTCGCCCGCTCTGTAGATATAACAATCCCGGAAAACGAATGCATGCTCTCATGCCGTTTTCCGGGACCTCACAACAAAAGAAGATCTGATGTGACTACTCAACACAGCCATGCTGAGCAGTTACGATCTGACTTATTTATCTCCGCCGCCACATGCTGCCACGATCTTCTTGTCTCCGCCGCCACATGCTGCCACAATCTTATCTCCGCCACCACATGCCGCTGCCTGTACATTTCCACTGTTCCATCTTGCTAATTTTTTGAGTCCCATAAAAATCTCCTTCCCGCAATGTCCATCATCTCATCGAATGACCGTTTCCATTGCTCCGTAAGTACTTGTTTTTTGTTTACAAGTACATTATAGCAGGGGATACAGAAAAAGAGAAATAAATAAAAGCTATAAATAATAACCATATGGAATAAATGCTATAATAAGCTCCTATCATAATTTTGTTCAAATCTATTTGGATACAATCTCACTTTTTCCGCATTTTCCCACACTTCCAGAAATGCTTCCGTCATTTCCACTGTATTTTCAAACCGTATACCAATCTGCCCCATCTTCTCCTTAAAGCGACTGATCGAACCATCCATGTCACTTTCTGAAATTCCGAGCCATTCTGCCTTTTCCTTACCGGTCATACGCTCATAATCCTGTTTTGTGACAATCTTCTTCCCTGCCCGTCTACTGTTTTCGGATTTTTTCTGTACCTGTGTATCTAGTACTGTTGGCTCTTTTTTCTGTTCTTCTGTCTTTTCTTTCCGCTGTACCGGCACTTCATACGAATGATCCTGTTCTGAAAGTTCCTCTGCTGTCACAATGCTTTCTTTCCTTTCAGTAATCTTTTTATCAGAAATCTCCGGTACCTCCGTATGCTCTAAAATAATATTCTTTCCTGACCTCTGCTCCGTTATTGTTTTCTCTGCCTTTTTCTGCTCCGCCCTCTCCTGCTCTTTCTGCCCGGCAAATTCCTCATAAGTAAGGAATGGCTCCGTCAGTTCCCCTATGGTAAACTTCTCTATTGGTGCAAACATCCGTCCATCCAGATAGTCAATATACTCCCACATATATTTACTGCCATAAGGAAGATTAAGTGCTTTTTTGTGCAGTTCTCCTCCTTTCTCCCGCATTTCTTCATACAGTTTCCGGAATCGCTCCTGTTTCTGCCGTTCCGCCCCCTGCCTTGCCTGTTCTTCCTGCCTTTTCAGTTCTGCCTGGAGCCTTGCCACCGCCAGAGGATACTCCGGCACATCTGCCACAGCCGGATCGATCACAAGGCTCTCCTCCGGGCGTGTAGTCCCGATACGCTCCAGGTACGCATTGTTGGATCTCGCAATGTGATGCTCCACAATGACTTTTCCCGACCGAAGCTCCTTTGCCCGCTTTTTTAATCTTTCCAGCCTACGTTCATTCCTT
>JAFVAA010000659.1 GCA_017476305.1 Lachnospiraceae bacterium | reverse complement strand
CATGATAAAATAAAACCGCAGGCAGGCTTTCGCCTGATTGTAGTCCGCTAAACGAAGGGAGAATGAATATATGTTAAATGAAACCATAACCACGAGCGAAACAGTTACAATCTCAAGGGAGGAGTATGAGCAGCTTCTGAAAGCGAAGAATAACCTTGAGTATTTAGAAAAACTTGACCGTAGCGAACAGCAGCTCAGAGAAGGGAAAGTCATAAGGAAAACCTGGGAAGAACCGAAGGAAATGGCGAATGGGTAACTATATGTTTACAGAGGATGGATTTAAGGACTATGTCTATTGGCAGACCACCAATCGGAAGATAGCACATAGAATCCTGCCTGGGACATTATGATGACGAAAAAGGGGAATGACAGGCTCATTCCCCTATGGAACCCACAGTTTTCATTCATACCGCAGTGCATCAATCGGATTCAGCTTCGCCGCTTTATTCGCCGGATAGTATCCGAAGAAAATTCCAATCACCATCGAAAATCCTACTGCCACGATGATTGCCAGAACCGGCACTGCTGCCGCATAGCCTAAAATCTCTGCCGCCACAGCTCCCAAAGCAAATCCGAAAACGATACCCAGAACTCCGCCGACCAGACAGAGGATTACGGATTCCGTGATGAACTGCAGCCTGATGAGACCATTCTTCGCCCCCAGTGCCTTTCTCGTACCAATCTCTCTCGTGCGCTCCGTAATGGACACTAACATGATATTCATCACGCCGATTCCACCGACCAAAAGCGAGATCCCCGCAATGAACGCAATCGCAATCGTCACCGTCTGAATCGTATTATTCAGGGATTCAGTCATGGATTCTAAAGTCGTCGTCGTAATCTTATAGTCCTCATTGCTCATATAGTAAGTAGAAAAGAAGTTCTCAATCTGCGTCGCAAAGGTGGAAACATCAGAAACCGTCGCCTTTGTCACCACGGTAAACTGCGTATATCCATCATCTGTATGAGTCTGTGCTTTTCCGGTCGTAATCGGTATATAGGCTGAAGTCGTCACATCCTCATCCGTCGAAGAAGAAAAACTGCTCTCCTCATATTCATACACTCCGACAATGTAGTAGTAATAATACGTTCCGTCTATGCTTACACTGATTTTTTCCCCAAGTGCTGCGTCCGGATCTCCGTCAAACATATTATCCACCACTTTATCAGAAACCATGATCACATTTTTCATTCCCTCTAAATCTGAAGTCTTTATATGCCTGCCCGCCAAAAGCTTCACATCGTTGCTTTCAAAATAATCCTCATTGATTCCGGTCACGGTAATATTCGCATAATCACTGCCGGACTTTACAGTACCGCTTCCCACAGATTCACTTAATGCAATCGCATCAATGTTGTCCTTCATCTGACTTTTCAGTTCCGATATCATCTCATCCGTAATCCGGTCCTCTGCGTCGATAGACGCCGTCTTATTCATCCCGCCAAACTTCATTCCGTTCTGCGTGGTCTCCGAACTCGTGCTCCTCTCCTTTAAGCCGACTGTCACATTATTTGCGCCCATCTCCTGAAAGGTATTCGAAATCGAAGTAGTCAGTGAGGAGCTTACCGTCATGATTGCAATGACCGAACCGATTCCTATGATTATGCCGAGCATCGTAAGAAGTGCCCGCATTTTATTTGCCAAAAGAGAGATAAAGGCCAGTTTAATATTTTCTATAATCAACATATCCAATCCCTCCTTTCCTTTTATGCTCCTAATCTCTCCCGTCCTCTACTCTCATCTACAATCACGCCATCCGCCAACGTCACGATCCGCTCTGTCTCTTTCGCCAGCTCCGGGGAATGCGTGATAAAAACAATCGTTTTTCCCTCCTCCTCATGGAGCCTGTGAAAGATATCCATAATCAGCCGCCCCGTCTTACTGTCTAAAGAACCCGTCGGCTCATCTGCCAGGATAATTGAGGGATTATTCGCCATCGCTCTGGCAATCGCCACTCGCTGCTTCTGCCCGCCGGAAAGCTCATCGGATTTATGCTCCATGCGTTCTCCCATGCCGACCAGCGAAAGAAGCTCCTTTGCCCTCTCTATCCTCTCCGGCTTCCGGATTCCAGCATAGAGCATCGGAAGCTCCACATTGGAAAGAGCTGTCTGACGTGCCAGAAGATTATAGGTCTGAAAAACGAACCCGATCTTCTGGTTTCGAATTTCGGAAAGCTTTTTATCCTTTGCCTTGCAGATATCCGTGTCATCTAAGAAATAATCTCCCTCTGTCGGTCTGTCGAGTGCCCCGATAATGTTCATGAGCGTCGATTTTCCGGAGCCGGATTCTCCTACAATGGAAAGGAACTCCCCCTCTTTTACCGTAAGGTCGATACCATGCAGGATTTCCAGCTCGTTTGGCTGTCCAATGAAAAACCGCTTAATGATATGCCTGAGCTCTATTACATTTTTGTAAATGTTTTTCTTAACACCTTCTCTTTCTGCCGGATGTTCTTTCCCTGTCACAGTATTTTCATGACTATTCTTTCTTTTTACTGACATAAACATCCCTCCCGTCAAATTTTGGTTTTATCCTTTTCTATCTCTGCTGCTTTTCCTGTCAAAGTTTCCCTAAGGAACAGTTAATGAGCCTGCGCCGACCGCAAGCACTGCAGACGACAAAGTGAAAAGTTAATTATGGTAAGCTTTTAGTTGGATGGAGGTCCTCCCTGGCCGCCGCCATTGCCACCGCGGCCGCCGCCGTTTCCATTTCTATGACCGCCGCTCATATCGACGCCGCCCATGTTTCCACCGCCCGGAAACATCATATTCGAATTCGATTTATCTGAATTCTCTGATTTTGACTCTGTCTCGTCCGTAGGGATAACGATGAACATTCCTTCTTCTAAATCATCTCCGGAAATCTCCACATAGTAATCGCTTTCCATCCCCTTTGTGACCTGCACCTCTGTATAATCCGAAGTATCATCCGCACTCTTTGCCACGTAAATTACATCATTTCTCTCGCTGTCTTTGTGAATCGCATCATACGGAACTGCAAATACGTCTGTCACCTGCTCCAATATGATACTGCACTTTGCCGTCATCCCCATCTTCAATTTATCATTCTGATCTGTAATATCAATCACAATCTCATATCCATCGGAGGAAGAGCTGCTGCTCATGCCGGCACTTCCGGAACCGCCTGAACTTCCGGAGCTGCCGGAAACACTTGCCGTCGCCGTGGTAGATGGTGCTACGAAGGTGATTTCTCCGTTTATTTCCTCGTTATCTGTAGCCTCTGTCAGAATCACTACCTTTTGTCCTACGCTCACATCACTGATATCATATTCATCTACGGATGTCGTCACCTTAAAGGAACTGATATCATCAATCTGGAACATCGTACCACCACTATACGTCGTTCCATCCTCTACATTTACTGCTGTTACGATACCGGAAATCGGAGCCGTCACTGCGCATTTTTCCAGATTTTCCTCTGCCTGCTCTACCTGTTTTTCTGCTTCTTTGATGCTCTTTTCTGCATTCTTTTTCGCATTTTTCAGATTTTTTTCTGCAGAGGTCACGCTCGATTTCGCCTGGCTTACACTGTCTCCATTACCACCAGAATTGCTTCCACCAGAACTACTTGTGGCACTTGTATTCCCTGTGCTTGTGGAGGATGCATTTTCGTAATTTGTCTGTGCCTTTTCGAGACTCTGGTTTGCCTGGGAAAGCTCCTGCTCCAGCTGCTGCTTTTCCTGTTCATTTTTTGCCTTTGCTAACTTTTTCTGTAAAGAGGCTACCTTCTTCTTCGCTGCCTGAAGCTCTTTTTTTGCTGCGGCTTTTGCCTTTTTCGCTTCTTCCTTTGCTTTTTTCTCCTGTGCTGCTGTCTTCGCGGCCTGTGCCTTTGCTGTACTATATGCCGTCTTTGCATCGGAAAGCTGCTCCGACGCATCGGAAATACTTTCGTTTGCCTCACTCTTTACATCTGCGAGATTCTCTTTTGCCTCTTTTAATGCTGCCTCTAAATCCGTTTTATCGAAGGTCACAAGTGCCTGCCCCTTCTTTACGGTATCGCCCACCTGGACTTTTACCTTTTTCACCGTCATATTATTCAGATTTGCTGAAACGGTTTTTGAAGCATTGCTCTCAATGGTACCGGTAGCACTGATGGACTTCGTCAGTGTCTGCTTTCCTAAAGAAATCGTATTCTGCTTGACCACCTTCGCCTCTGTATCGGTTCCCTTGCTCTTAAAAAAAACGGTGAGCCCTACAGCTGCTCCTGCGATAACTACCAGAAATACAATGATTCCCTTCAAATGTCTTCTGATCGCTTTCATAAGAATCCCTCCATTTCATTTTTCTGTGCCGTGGTAATCTGGACTTTACTTTTCTTATCCTAATGGACTTTTCTTAAATGAACCTTAAATATTTTTTAATTACCCCTATTTCACAAAAAATTCATATTTTTTCTGATTTTGCATTTATTCATACTCACCAAAGAACTGTACTTCCATTTCATTAGGAATCTAGCAGCTTCGACTTAAAAGAACTGTCACAAAATGAAAAAAATCTGGAAATTTTTGAGAAATGATAGAATTTATATTAAAAAGAAATTGTGAATGAACCGTGAAAAATCTTTGTAGAAAAAGTTAATTTTTTCCTAGTACATCAGAAATTTAATTCCTTTATGTTAAATGCAGGAAAATTTTTTATATACAAAGCACCGCAGGTGCGTTGGAAGCCGAAAGAGGCATAGCGGGCTATGTTGATTGAGGCTGACACAGTATATAGAAAATTTAACAAATTTAACATAAAAAGAATTAATTTATGATGTACTAGTATTGAGATTATTAAAAACCAATATACTTGTATTGCCATGTCATTTCTTCTATGTTATAATAGCTAATATATTAGCTATTTATATGGTTTTTTACTGATTTTAGATAATATATTAGCTATTTATAAATTCTTTTATTTTAAGGAGGATTTTATGCCAGACATTAGCCGGACAAAAAAAACACTCACCGTATCCTATCGTGAAAAAACAGTTGGCACACTTGCAGAAATGGAAAATAAAAAAATTGCCTTTTCCTATGCTCCAGAGTGGATAGAAACCGGTTTTTCACTAAACCCGTTTTCACTTCCATTAAAGGAAGGAGTATTTATTCCGAAGAAAAGTCATTTTTATGGGCTTTTTGGGGTATTTGCAGACAGCCTTCCGGATGCGTGGGGCACACTTTTGACGGATCGTTTTTTGGCGCAAAAAGGAATTGCTCATGAAAATTTATCCTCTCTGGACCGGCTCTCCCTGATTGGGGATTCCGGCATGGGCGCCTTATGCTATCATCCCTCACAGGAATACTCCATTATCACCGAAGTGACCGATTTTGACAGGCTGGCGCAGGAATGCAGGGAGCTTTTACAGTCAAAGGAAAATCCGGTAGAGGATTTAGACACCATCTATAAGCTCGGCGGGACAAGTGGTGGTGCCAGACCAAAGATTATGACAGACCTCGACGGGAAAAGCTGGATTATTAAATTTCCGGCACATGTAGACAGGAAAAACATCGGCGAGATGGAATATGACTATTCGATATGTGCGAAGGCATGTGGTATCTGTATGACCGAAACAAAGCTTTTTCCTTCAAAGCTCTGCTCCGGCTACTTTGGAACTGTGCGCTTTGACCGGATTTCCGATAGGACAAATGAAGGCACGGATGCCCGCAGTCCGGATACGAAACAAAAAGCCGGAAAATCCGGTTCCATCGTAAGAAACCATGTTCTGACTGCTGCCGCACTTTTAGAAACGAATTATGAAGAACCCGCTTTAGACTATCATTCCCTTATGAAGCTTACCAGACTTTTGACCGGGGAATGCAGGGAGGACATTGAAAACATGTATCTTCGTATGTGCTTCAATGTCCTGGCGCACAACCGGGATGACCATGCCAAAAATTTTTCCTATCTGTATGATGCGGCAAATAATCGTTTCCGTCTGGCTCCTGCGTATGACCTGACCTACAGCAATACCTACTATGGCGAACACACGACGAGTGTAGATGGAAATGGCAGAAATCCCGGGGAAAGAGAAATTTTAAAAGTAGGGACTACTGCAGGAATTAGTAAAAAACGCTGTCAGGAGCTGTTTGAACAGGTGAAAGGCTGTGTAGAAGAGAAATTGAAAAAATATCTAAGAAACTGTTGATAATTGTACCCACTGTTCCAACCACATGTCGTATAACGGCTAAGGAACTGCCGCAAAATACGAAAGGTGCGTTGTGGCTGGTCGCATCAAAAAAAGGAGACTCACTATGAATGAACTTACATGGGAAACCGCCGATGAAATTGCACTCGCACTCGCAAAGAGAGTACAGAAAATCCGACGGCGCAGAAAAATCTCGCAGGAAGCCCTAAGCAGTAAATGCGGTGTCAGTTTAGGTTCTGTCAAACGCTTCGAAACCACCGGGCTCATCGCATTCCTGTCTCTGGTAAAAATCGCCATGGCTTTAGATATCAGCGATGAAATCAAGGAGCTGTTTAAAGAAGTGCCCTATTTAACGATTGAGGAAGTCATACGGGAAAACCGGTAGGCAGTAGGTGAACTACGCAAAACATTCATGATATAGGAATAGTATATAAGAAACCGGATGGCAAACCTCCTTTTATCTTCGTTATAAATAAAAAACAGAAAAGCCTTTATATTCTGCAACTCCCCAATATACAAAGAGCAGACAACACCACAAATGCTCTCTGCTCCACGTTACAAATTACTATCTCCACTGGTATTTTTACTCAATATTTAAGTCCTCTGTCACAATCCCCAGAGCCTCTAACTTCGCTTTCGTGGTTTTGATCTGATAAGTAATTTCTTTCTCTCTGTCATCTGCTGCTTTAATTCTCTGCAGATCAATAAATTTGTCCATTAAAATGGTAGCCTGTTCTTTCTCTGCCATCTCCATAACCTCCATTTTATCAACTCCTTCTAAAAATTTCCTTCCCCCTACGAAAGCACCATCCTCACTGCCCCATACATCCCGGCATCATTACCAAGCTCTGCCAGACGAAACTGGGTATCCTTTAGTGCAAACATGACATTTTTCTCGAACTTTTCCTTCACGATATCTGCCACGCACTGCCCGTTTTTCGAAACGCCGCCACCGATGACAAACGCCTGTGGATTTACGACCTGCGCCACCTGTCCAAGTCCCAGGCCTAAGTACTCTGCAAACTCCTCCACAACCTCCGTCGCCATCTCATCCTTTTCCTTATATGCATCGAAAATCTCTTTTCCGGTCAGTTTTTCCGGCGCAAAATTACGCATCAGCGAAGGTCTGTCAGAAGCAGCCACAGCCTCTCTCGCACTTCTCATCAGTCCCGTCGCAGAAGAATACTGCTCTAAGCACCCCTTCTTTCCACAGCCGCAAACACGGGTTTCCGCAGGATTTACATTTAGATGTCCGATCTCACCACCGGCACCCGTCGCACCAGTCAAGATTTTTCCGTTTAAAATCACGCCACCGCCGACACCGGTTCCCAAAGTCACCATCACAATACTGTCAAAGCCGCGTCCACCGCCACGCCACTGCTCGCCAAGAGCTGCAATATTCGCATCATTTCCCACGCAGACCTTTTTCACACCGGTAAGCTCCGTCACCCTGTCTGCCACAGAGAAAATGCCCCAGCCTAAGTTTGCACACTTTAACACTCTGCCATCCTCTGTGATTGGTCCCGGAACGCCCATTCCAATTCCGAGGATGTCCTCTGTTCCGATTCCTTTTTCTGCATTTTTCTCTTTAATGGAAGCAGCGATATCCGGTAAAATATTTTCTCCCGCATTTTCCTTTCTCGTATCAATCTCCCACTTTTCAAGCATTTCTCCCTTCTCGTCAAAAAGCCCCATTTTCACTGAGGTTCCTCCAATGTCCACACCATAAATAAAATTTGCCATGTTTCTCCTCCATTCATCCTTTATTGTTGCTATTTACAGCCATCTTCCCACCTATGCAAAGCATAGGTTCTGCCTTTACCGCAAACACAGCACCCTATGCAGCTGTGCTGCCACATGCCCATCTTCAAATCTGCAGCCCTCTATGCTCCACGCATGTAGAAAATACAATCAGTGTTTTTGTCCTGCCGAACCTTTGCAGCTCACCGATAAACTGGTCAAGCTCATCCGTATTCGGAAACAGCACCTCCATCAGCATGGAATAATCTCCCGTCACACAGTTGCATTCCACTACATTTTTACAGCTCTCGATATATGGATAAAACTCCGGTTTGTCCACAGGTGCCACCTCCAGACTGATGAACGCCTTGATGTGATACCCCATCTTCTCCGTATTTAACCGTGCATGAAAGCCCTCGATATATCCGCTTTCCACCAGACTCTCTATGCGCGCGGAAACTGCCGGTGAAGATAAAAAAACCTTTTCCGCAATATCCTTTAAGGAAATCCTCGCATTTTTCTGCAGCATATCGAGGATCTCCCTGTCAATATGGTCCAATTTATTATTTTTCATTTGCTTCCCCTTTAGATGATATTCATCTATTCTTTTTCATTTTTTCTTTTCAAAAATAATATTCTTTCCTACGGCAAGGACTCGAATCCCGGCTTTAAATCCTCATCCGTCGGAACATAATCCCTCATCGTCCCATCATGGAAGCTTTCATATGCATACATATCGAAATAGCCTGTTCCCGTCAGACCAAATACAATCGTTTTTTCCTCTCCGGTCTCCTTGCACTTCATCGCCTCGTCAATCGCCACCTTAATCGCATGGCTGCTCTCCGGTGCCGGAAGGATTCCCTCTACCCTGGCAAACTTCTCTGCTGCCTCAAACACCTCCGTCTGCGTGACAGAACGCGCCTCCATCAGTCCATCATCATACAGCTGGGACAGAATCGAACTCATTCCGTGATAGCGAAGACCACCTGCGTGGTTTGGCGAAGGAATAAATCCACTGCCGAGCGTATACATCTTCGCTAAAGGACACACCTTACCCGTATCGCAGAAATCATACGCATACTTTCCTCTCGTAAGGCTCGGGCAGGATGCAGGCTCCACCGCTATAATCTGATAATCCTTTTCCCCACGGATTTTCTCTCCCATAAATGGAGAAATTAAGCCCCCGAGGTTCGAACCACCACCGGCACAGCCGATGATCATATCCGGCACAATGTCATATTTATCCAGTGCAATCTTTGTCTCCAGACCGATGACCGTCTGGTGTAAAAGCACCTGGGAAAGCACACTTCCGAGCACATAACGGTATCCCTCCGTATGGGTAGCCACCTCTACTGCCTCTGAAATGGCACAGCCCAGGCTTCCCGTCGTCCCCGGATGCTCTGCTAAAATCTTTCTTCCCACTTCCGTATCCTCAGACGGTGACGGTGTCACACTCGCTCCATAGGTCCGCATGACCTCTCTCCGGAAAGGCTTCTGCTCATAGGAGCATTTTACCATATACACCTTACAGTCCAAATCCAGATACGAGCATGCCATCGAAAGAGCCGTGCCCCACTGACCGGCACCGGTTTCCGTGGTCACACCCTTTAACCCCTGCTTTTTCGCATAGTAAGCCTGTGCAATCGCAGAATTTAACTTATGGCTCCCACTCGTATTATTTCCTTCAAATTTGTAATAAATCTTCGCCGGAGTATCCAGCTTTTTCTCCAGGCAGTACGCTCTTACGAGAGGCGATGGACGATACATTTTATAAAAATCTAAAATCTCCTCCGGAATATCGAAATATGGTGTCGTATCATCCAGCTCCTGCTTCGCAAGCTCTGTACAAAACACCTGCTCCAGCTCCGCTAAAGTCATCGGCTCCTTCGTCGCCGGATTCAAAAGCGGTGCCGGCTTATGTTCCATATCTGCCCGCACATTGTACCACTGCTTTGGCATCTCATTTTCTTCCAGGTAAATCTTATAAGGTATTTCTTTACTCATGTTATATTTACTCTCCTTTATATTAAAATTATTTTCTGATTATGATCTACTTATCTGATATCCGTCCCAATCTCTTCCTTGCTCTGTAAACGTTACCATTCACAGACTGACCGTTCACAAATGGTAATGCATATCACCCATACAAATTCACGAACCCTTCACCACCCGCCACGCCTCTAAAAGTCTCCCCAGGCTCCACGCAGCATTTGCGGGGCTCGTGGAGGGCAGACAGACCGCCTCCCTTTTTGTCTCCGGAAAAATATACTTTTTATAAAGTGCCTCTGCCTTTTTCCCATTTACAAAAATCTCCCGGATATCTGCCGTAGAAAGAATCTCACTGAGATCATTTGCCACTACATTTTTAATGCTGCTGTCCGAAGAACCCGTAATATCACAGGAATGAATCACATCCCAGACTGCTACGTGATTTCTTAACAGAAATGCTTTCTTTTCAGGAACCGTCCCCGGAACCTCCTCTCCAAACAGTCCTGCTAAGACCTTCCAGAACCGGTTCTGCGGATGACCATAAAAAAATCCCGTCTCTCTTGATTTCACAGAGGGAAAACTCCCTAAAATCAAAACCTTTGATTTCTCATCAAACACCGGTTCAATCGGATGCTCTATCATAACTCATCCCTTCCCCTCAAAAAACTGTTCCCAAGGAACTGTGCATCAATAATTTACTCATTTCCTAACCAGAATTTCTCAAAAACTCATACGTAATTATTATACACCAAATCATTTTGGAAAACCAGACTTTCTCTATTTTATTTTGCAAGAATCACATAATCCGTTACACTTCATACTGCTATCCCTCTACCACCTCCTCTAAACCCACTAAAACCGCACCTGTTTTTTTCGCATATGCCCTCACCTCATCTGTAAATCCCCCTTTCGAAAAAAAGTAGCAGGTTCTCTCTGCCGCCCCGAAGCATCTCTCCCACTTCTCCTCCAAATGCACACAGTCAGAAAGCTCCATCTCCTGTCCTCTGTATTTGCACTCCCCTGCGATGAAATGCTTTTTATCTGCACCTGTTCCCACGATATCCATCTCATCCGTTTTATTCCACCATCTGCCGAAATTTGTATAAAATCCGGGCAGTTCCCTTTTTTTATTTTTCCGAAAAAGATACTGTCTGCATATATTTTCATATGCATAGGATACAAAATGTGAAAATCCGGGCTTTATCACATACTCCCATACTCCTCTCTCATCTCCCCCCTCCAGCACAGAAAGATTCGGAAAGACAAACGCATAATAAAACCGGAAAAAGTGGTCCGTCAAACGGTACAAGCCCCTCTGTACATTGGCACTTTCCTTGATTCCGGTTTCTATGGAAAACTCTTTATATACGATTCCCAGGCTAATCAGATTTTTTAAATAGGATGTTAGCTTCGCACTTTCTATCATTGTCTTCTGACTAATCTCATTAAGCTTCGTACAGCCCAGTGCTACTGCCTGTATGATGGTGTTATAAGTAGCAGTCTCCCTCATTTCCTGCCGCAGTAAAAATTCTACTTCACTATATAAAATGCTGCCTCTACTTAAAATCTGTCCACAGATATTTTCTTCTAAAGATGCATCATTTGCAAACTGCTTTAAATAGTGAGGAATCCCGCCTAAAATCGCATATGCCTCTACTTTTTCCTCGAACCTGTAAGATGGCAGGAATTGAACCGCCTCGTAAAACGACATCGGCAAAAGCTTTAAAATCCCTGTCGCACGTCCATATAAAGGATTTTTCTCTGCCAGAATGTCCTCCTCCATAAAAGACATAGCACTTCCGCACAAAATAATCATAACATCCTGATTTTTTAAATCATGATCCCAGAGCTTTTGCAATATAGACGGAATACTATTATTTTTCTGCACCATATATGGAAATTCATCTATCACTAGTAATTTTTTTTGAAAAGGAAGCCCCTTTACATTGGAGAAAGCCTGTTCCCAATCCGAAAAGGACTGAATATACTTTCCTGCCTCCATGCCGGTACGAAGCAGTCTGTCACTAAACATTTCCAACTGTTGTTCATCCGTCACCTCCGTACAGGAATAAAACACATGCTCCTTTTTTTTACAAAAATACCTTAAAAGCTCTGTTTTCCCAGTTCTTCTCCTGCCATATAAAATAATGAGCTGCCCGCCTTTTTTCGCATAATACCCTTCCAAAAGCCGTAACTCTTCCTCACGTCCTAAAAACATAGCTGATCCCCCCTGCACCAATGTTTTAATCAAAAACCTTATTAATATAATTTAGATTATATAATCTAAATTAT
>JAFVAA010000658.1 GCA_017476305.1 Lachnospiraceae bacterium | reverse complement strand
CCTTTCCGGAAGACAGTACCACATCGATCCGGAGATCAATCACGGTCTCCCGGAGATGATCACCTCTTTCGGTGTCGCCGTGCTGACCGAGGACAGCGTTTCAGAACTTGGTGAGGTAGACCGTCCGACTATCGTGATGGACCAGTGGATGTATCACTCCCGCCTTTACCGCGCCGCTTCCTTCGTCAGCACCAGAGCGGATTTAGACCTCGTACAGCTGAATTCCTTTGGCTGCGGACTGGATGCCGTGACCACGGACCAGGTCAGTGACATTTTGACGAAGCAGAATAAAATCTATACCGTATTGAAAATAGATGAAGTGAATAATCTGGGGGCAGCCAGAATCCGTATCCGTTCTCTTCTGGCTGCAGTAAAGGACAGAGAACGAAAAAAAATCCTGCCCGAAAAAAAGGATACGGCACATCACCGCATCGTCTTTACCGAAGAAATGCGGAAAGACTATACGATTTTATGCCCTAAGATGTCTCCGATCCATTTCGATATCCTGGTACCTGCCTTAGAATCCTGCGGATACCATATCGAAATGCTTCCAAGTACACAGGAATGCGTGGACTACGGACTAAAATACGTCAATAACGATGCCTGCTACCCTTCCCTCTTAGTCGTGGGGCAGTTCATGCAGGCACTCCTGTCCGGCAGATATGACCTGGATAAAGTGGCACTGATCATCACGCAGACTGGCGGTGGCTGCCGTGCCACGAACTATATCGGCTTCATAAGACGTGCTTTGGAAAAAGCGGGGATGGGACAGATTCCTGTCATCTCCCTGAGTGCCGGAATTGAAACCAATCCGGGACTACATATCAACCTGAAAATGGCAAACCGTGCCATTCAGTCCCTGATATACGGAGATGTCTTTATGCGTGTGCTCTACCGCACCAGGCCTTATGAAGCGGTCAAGGGTTCTGCGAATGCCCTGCATGAAAAATGGCTCAAAATTGCACAAAAAGCGGTCACACGTGGGAATAAAAGCGAATTTAAGAGAAACATACGTGCCATCATAAAGGAATTTGATGAGCTCCCACTAAAGGAAGACCTGAAAAAACCGAGAGTTGGTATCGTTGGAGAGATCCTGGTGAAGTTTCTGCCGCTCGCCAATAACTTTTTAGTAGAGCTTTTGGAGGCAGAGGGCGCAGAAGCTGTCTGCCCTGACCTTTTAGACTTCTTCATGTATTCCCTTTACAATGCCAACTTTAAGGCAGACTATCTGGGAAAGAAAAAGAGCAGTGCAAGGATCAATAACTTCGCTATCTGGTACCTGGAAAAGTATCGTCAGACTGCCAGAACCGCCTTCGAGGCAAGCAAACGCTTTACTCCGCCGGTGCCGATTGAAACACTTGCAGAATATGCTTCTCCCATCGTATCCTGTGGAAATCAGACCGGAGAGGGGTGGTTCTTGACCGGAGAAATGATCGAGCTCATTCACTCCGATGTCCCAAACATCGTATGTACACAGCCATTTGGCTGCCTGCCGAACCATGTCGTAGGAAAGGGTGTCATAAAGGAGCTAAGAAGACAGCACCAGAGTGCCAATATCGTGGCTGTAGACTACGATCCCGGTGCCAGTGAGGTGAATCAGCTGAACAGAATTAAGCTGATGCTCGCTACGGCAAATAAGAACCTAACAGAAAAGGCTGCGAAAGAACGGTTAAGTTCCTAAATGACATTGCATAGGAACAGGAACGATAAAGGACCTCCACAGGAAAAACTTCCTGCGAGGTCCTTTTTTTCGTTCCTTAGTAACGTTTCACTATCACGGAGACATTTTTATTACAATCCAGCAGATACGAACTGATATCCTTGTATATATCAATCTCCGTAATCTGGTTCTGTGTGCATAAAACGACATTTAAAAAGTAATTTTTCGTCAAATCCAGAATTCCGCTAATTTTATTTCCGGTACAATTTAAAGATGCCAGCATGATATTTTTACTTACATCGAGCTTCTCCAGCTGATTAAAGGACAGATCCAAATTCACAAGCATCGTATTCCCGCTCAGATCGATACTCCGTAAAGCTCCTTCTGTCGAATATAAGGTCTGAAGTATGGTATTTTTACTTAAATCCAACGTAGTAAACGGATTCTTAGAACAGGTCAAAGCACTCAGTAATATATTGTTTTTCAGATCCAGTGTCGTAAACAGGTTTTGTGTACACTCCAGCTTCTGAAGGTTCGTATTTTTACTCAAATCTATACTCGTCAGCCTGTTATTATTGCAATAAAGCTCAGAAAGCATGATATTTCTGGTAAGATCCAGCTCTGCGATCTGATTATCATCACAACGGAACCAGGTCAAATTCGGAAATGCACTTAAATCCAACGTTCCAGTGAGAGCTAAACCGGAAAGATTTAACTTGGTCAAATGTCCATTTTGCCACTCCTGTCCACTTGGGACCGTGCTATCCGAACCACTTGTCGAACCATAAAGTGAACGCACTAAAATCAATTGTAAAGCTCTTTCCTCTGTCTGATCATGTGGCACCGGAGTCGCTGTCGGCGCAGACGTCGGTGAAGGTGTAATAGCTGCAGTGGGAACCGCCGTCGCTGTAGGAACAGACGTCGGTACAGCTGTCGGTTTCACTGTCGGCACAGGGGCTGCCGTCACTTTTGGTGTAGAGGTCGCCTTCGACGTCACCGTAGAATTCTTTTTATTGATGAAAATCTTAGAAATATAGGACTTTCCTCCTGCCCTCGCACGAACCTTCGCTGTTCCTGTTTTGAGTGCAGTCACCCGTACACTTGTCTTCTTATATGCAGACAGGGATATCTTTTTCTTCCCGGAGATCACGCTCCAATCAACCGCATTCTTACTATTTAACAGCTTCACAGTCACAGACTGTCCTGATCTCATATAAATATTTTTCTTGTCTAATCTAATCCAATTCTTCCACTTGGCTGCGGAGCCCTTCTGTGCAGGTGCCAGCGATACGACCGAAGCAGACACCAACATCAGGGAAAGAAGAAGTCTTCCTCTTTTTTCCCATTTCCTGTTCCTCATAATGATTCTCCCCCTTCGTTTTTGATGATGATACATTACTGTTATGCACAGTCCCTTTTGGAATTTATTGCTTAAAATAATTCTGATCAAACTCAGTTTTCCTCACCTTTTCTTCTCCCGGTTCCCTATTTTCCTCTCCCTTCTCTACAGTATGCTGTTTTTCAGCCATCCTGATCATTTCTTCATTGATCGGCATGTCTCCTACGACTTTTCTATCGTCCCGGTCTTTCCGGAGATGTCCCATCCTGTTTCCGGCATTTTCACGCATAAACCTCTGGAATTCCTCATAATATGCCCTGTCATATGGATTTTCTACCGGTCCCGTCTTCACGAACATCCCCTTTCTGCGCATCTCTAAAACCAGAATTCCTATCCCTAAAAGAAGCACAAGCGTAACCGTTAGTCCACCCTCCATTCCATTCACTCCTCCATGTACCATCTCCTGCCCCTCTGCCAGACTGACCGAAAAAAGAGAGTAAGGAGCATCTGCATTTCCACCACGGCTTCCCAGAATATTCATCTGGATAAAATTCCAAATCCCGTGAAAAGCTCCCACAAGCCATATGTTCTCAAATCTGAGAAACAGAAGCCCCATAAAACACCCGAACAGCATCAGGTTTATATAGGAAAGTACGGAAAGCTCACTGTTTAATCCCCGGAAAAATGCGAAAAACACGGAGCTTAACACTAAAGAGAAAAATACCGTATACCGCTTCGTTAGCGATACGAGAAGAAACCCTCTGCAAAGTGCCTCCTCTGCCATCCCTTCTATCAAATACCCGAAAAAGAACAGGAATATCACAGAAACCTCGGTTCCTTCCTGAAAGCTCACATCGATCCGCACAATTCCCAGAAAAATACTGATTGCATATACCAGCCCGATCATAAACACGCCCAATCCCAGTCCTGCCAGATAGTAGAACACACATGATTTTTTCGAAAAGCCCATACTATATGCTTTTCTCTTTTCCACCAGCTTACAGTAAAAAATAGCAGCTGCTAAGATTCCTGCGCTGGCACACAAGGCAAGTGCCACTGTCCAAGCCGGCATATGATGCGCCATATCTAAGATCTTTGCAGCGCTTACACTCCAGATTCTCACCATGTCCATTTATTCTTTATTGTTTATAAAATATACGAAAATCGCCGGTGCCTGAATAATACTCCCCACAAAAGTCCCCAGAAAAAAGAGTATGATCGCCATGATCATCTCCCGGATCGAGCTATGGCTCCTCGAAGTCATCGCTGCATTTA
The DNA here is from genome assembly GCA_017476305.1 of Lachnospiraceae bacterium. GTDB lineage: Bacteria > Bacillota > Clostridia > Lachnospirales > Lachnospiraceae > Butyribacter. The sequence continues at coordinate 1,950 of JAFVAA010000658.1, read as the reverse complement.
TAAAATCAGGTCTCCTAATATCCATCATCACACCCTCCAAACTTAGGAACTGTAGATGTTTTTTATCTACGATTCCCTATGCACTTTTTCCAAAATACTCAGTGAGCTGCTCAATCGGAATCGGCTTCGAGTATTTATATCCCTGTAGATATCTGGCACACATCCGGATACACTTTTTTTCATCCTCCTCTGTCTCAATCCCCTCATACAGCACGGAATAATTCATATCGCTGAACATATGCGCCAGATAGGAAACGATGGTTTCCGATTTTATGCTGTTCATCGCTGCAATCACTAAAGAACGGTCAAACTTAATGATATCAAACGGCAGCTCCATAATACGCAAAAAATTCGAATACCACGTTCCGAAATCATCCAGATACAACTTGATTCCATGGCTCTGTAAACTCTCGATCCTGGACTTCACCATCAAAAAATCACTCTCATCCTGCGTTTCCGTCAGTTCAATCGCCACCTTTTCATATGGGATTCCTGTCTTTCCGATTATCTCCTCAACCTCCTTGCAAAAATTTTCATCATGAAGCTCCGAGATTGAAAAATTCACAGAAATACGCTTGACATTAAATCCGGCATCTAACAGATTTCGAATCTGCACGCAGGTCTTGTGTAAAATGATGCGGCTCATCGTATGAATATAATCATGCTCCTCTGCCAGAGGAATGAACTGATCTGGAAAAACCATCCCGGTCTCTTCTAATTTTAAACGCATCAAAGCTTCCGCAGTATCAAAGCACTCTTCGTGTATATTATATACAGGCTGACAAAAGACCAAAACTCTTTCATCATCTAAATCTGCCTTTTCATGAATATCTTTCAACCGGCTTAAGATATACTGTCTTTTCTTCTCTGCCACTGCATCCTTCTCCTCTACGCCGTCAAACATCCCACTGCCTCCCAAAAAGATTCACTTCTATATGTACTTTATAATCAGATTCATTATACAACAAAAGTGCACACTCTGTCCATTCAAAAAAATCACCAAATTTATTCTCTTTATTTCTTTGGTTATTAGTCACTTGTTGTTTCTGTAACCAACATATTTCCTAACGCGCGAGTGCGCATCTTCACGGAGCATTTTCACCTTACAGGAAACGAAGTTTCACAGTAAGTAAAAAAAGCAGCAAACTCCTGTCTGCTGCCTAACACGCTTCTTTTAATAAATATCCGTAACCTTCAGCATGCACCCTTTGCAAAATAATTTTCCAGCTGTGCTATCGGAATCGGTCTCGAATATTTATATCCCTGCAGATACCTCGCGCACATTTTGGTACACTTGGTCTCATCTGCTTCTGTTTCTATGCCCTCATAGAGCACAGAGTAATTCATATCACTGAACATATGCGCCAGATAGGACACGATCGTTTCTGACTTTATACTGTTCATCGCTGCTATCACTAGCGAACGGTCAAATTTGATAATATCAAACGGAAGCTCCATGATTCGCAGGAAATTCGAATATCCGGTGCCAAAATCATCCAGATAGAACTTAATTCCCTGCTCCTGCAGCTCCTCAATCTTCGTCTTTAGCATCAAAAAATCATTTTCATCCTGTGTTTCCGTCAGTTCAAAGGCAATCTTTTCAAACGGAATCCCGGAATTTCTGATAATCGATTTCACATCATCACAAAAATGAGCATCATGCATCTCAGAGGTCGCAAAATTAACGGAAATTCGCTTTACCTGAAAATCATGATCTAAAAAATCATGCACCTGCTTGCAGACCTTGTTTAAGATAATCTGGCTCATCGTATGGATAAAATCATACTTCTCCGCCAGAGGAATGAACTGATCCGGAAATACCATCCCCAGACCGTCCAGATTCAGACGCATCAAAGCCTCCGCTGTATCATAACACTCTCCTGCGATATTATATACCGGCTGGCAGTAGACCAAAATCCGCTCATCCTCTAAATCCTTTTTTTCATCAAT
>JAFVAA010000657.1 GCA_017476305.1 Lachnospiraceae bacterium | reverse complement strand
TACCTGCATCAGGATTTCCATTTGCATCCAAAAGCAATACGCTGACAGAATCAGAGAATCCATTGACGCTGATACCAAACCTGCGATTTCCTAATAGAGATAGGTTTACCCCATTATGTCCAAGGACGTTCGCCATCTGCTTTTCCAGCATATTGATGTTGTACTGCCTGTCCTCTTCGGTTTCACTTAATTAAAAATAACAGGTATTAAAAGTTGATACACCAAGACACATAAGAGAGAATATTGCCTAAAACAGCGAAGCTACGCTGCCTGTGTCTGGTGCATGGAACAGACCATATCGACTATGATCTGCTCCTTATAGAAATGCACTAAAGTACATATAAGTCATTCAATCTTACCGATAAAGCGGTAATATATTTCTACTTCCTGTTCCCTTGTTCCGTCCTCGTGCTTGACCGCCTGATGAACGAGTATCTTTTCAACAAGGGCATTCAGAAGCGGTGCTGTCAGTTCTGTCGGATCAGCATATTCCTTGATAAGCGAAATCCATTTTTCCGCATCATCTTTGCTCTGTCTCACTTCCTCCAGATTCTTCTTAAGACCGGCAATCTTTTCTTCAAGCTCCGTCTGTTCGTTCTGGTACTTTGCCGAAAGCATCTGAAAGTTGTACTCTGTAATCCGCTCCGAAACGAAGTCCTCATACATCCTTGCGAATAATGAATCAAGCTCAGCTTTTCTTTTTTCTGCCTTCCTTAATTCATTCTCCTTTTTCTTCCGGCATGCTCCGTTCTCCCGGGCACTTGCACTTAATAGCCTTTTTAAGAGTTTATCTTCATTCGTCTGAGCCTCTTTTGACCAATACTGGATTCTTGACAGCACATAAGCATAAAGCACGTTGAAACTGATATAGTGGCTGGGACATACATCCTTGCCTTTTTCCGTATACTTGCTGCAATGGTAATACCTATAAATCTTTTCACCCCGCCGGTTTGCCCCAAGTGAAAGCGTCCATCCACAGTCCGGGCATCTCATAAGACCGGAAAATATGGAAGATGTCCCATCCTTTTTCTTTCTCCGCCTGGACACGATCATCTGCTGGACAGTTTCAAAATCTTCCTTTGAAATGATCGGCTCATGGGTATCTTCTATCCGCAGCATGGTATCCTCATTTCCCCTTACCCGGCGTTTGTTCTTATAGGAAAGGGTAGTCTGCCGGTAATGTACCGTGTTGCCGATATAAGTCTCGTCCTTCAAGATATTCTTTACTGATGTCAGCGTCCAATCATAAGACATCTTCTCCGGGGCATCCGCATATATGTGGGCGAATGTTCCGTACCTTTTGTATTGCAGATACCCCGGTGTCAGAATCTTTTCATCGACAAGTTTTTTCCTGATCGTGTTCGCTCCATAGCCAAGAAGTGCAAGTGAAAATATCTTTTCCACGATCCACTTTGTTTCCTCATCCACCGCCAGCTTGTTCTTTATGTCCGGATGCCTTTTATATCCGAGTGGTGCATAAGTAAATGTCCTCTCCCCTGCCCGGAATTTCGCATTCAGAGAATTTTTGACTTTCCGGCTCGTGTCCTTTGCGAACCACTCATTAAAGAGATTCTTGAACGGAACAAAGTCACTCAACCCTTTTTCCGTATCCTCTCCATCGGAAACTGCAATATAGCGAACCTGCTTATCCACAAAGAAAAATTCCAGATAGTAGTCCATCATCACATGTTCCCTGCCGAATCTCGACAAATCCTTTGTAATTACACAATTCACTCTGCCGGATTCAATATCAGCGATCATCCTCTGAAATGCCGGTCTTTCAAAATTCGTCCCCGACCATCCGTCATCCACATATTCATCCACCACATGGAATCCATTCTCTTTGACAAACTGCCTTAAAATGGTACGCTGCGTTTCAATGCTGATACTGTCCCCGTAATTTTCATCATCACGGCTCAGTCTTAAATATAAAGCTGTATTGTTCATCTGTTGTTTCACCATAGTTAAAATCTCCTTTCATAATCCGTGAAACAACCCACGCTTACAATACATTGCCTGAGACAAGTATAACATAAAACGGATTGTTTCGGTAGATGGATTTCAAATTTTTCGGATATGGATTTCCGTCATATCTGCCGGGAATCCATACCACATCTGTTTTCAAGTGCCGCAATATATCCTACTGCACATTTTCTGCCCGAAGCCTGTCATCCCGCAGGACAGCATTTTCTACGAGTTTTTCCATTGTATCCCCATTTTCCGGGAAATGCTCCGATATAATGATCCTCACATTTCCATACTCAAAATACGCTTTGTTCTTACATTCGTTTTCTAATGCCATAGCCTGATTTTTCCCCATATACAAAAATCCTCCTTCAAAATCCACATATCCAATGTGAAAAATTTATAATCTTTACCGTTTCCGCTCCTGTTCCCTTACCTCATTGTTTCTTGCCCTGATTTCTCGTTCCATTTCAATCTCGAACCGTTTTTTCGTTGCCTCTGCCAGATTCTTATAATCATTTTCTGCCAGCCTTCCTATCTTCTCTGCTGTATTTTCCGCAATTTCCCTTGTCTGCCTGTCCTTTATGACCGGAAGTATATCCGTCAGCATG
>JAFVAA010000656.1 GCA_017476305.1 Lachnospiraceae bacterium | reverse complement strand
AGATGTTCATTTCCCATGATTACAGTATCGAGGACAGAGTAACTGTCGTACTGGAAGTGATCCTGTTTTAAAAAGGAAAGACGCTGTCCCGGCGTAATGCTTATCTCGCCCTTTGTCGGTTCGATTTCTCCGGTCAGAATCTTTAAAAAGGTGGATTTCCCGGCACCATTGGCACCGATCAGACCATAGCAGTTCCCCTCTGTGAACTTAATATTGACATCTTCGAAAAGTGCCTTTTTTCCCAAACGTAATGTTACGTTACTTGCTTGAATCATATGTTACCTCCTGAAAATAACGCTATTAGGCATGACCTAATGTCGTTTACTATATTGCACTAACTTATATTTAAGCAGAAATATTCATATTTTGCAAGAAATATTTTGACACTGAATGGTAAAATGTAGTAAAATAGTATAAATATACTTTGCTGTTCGCAAAAAAAGCAGCTGCGAATGGCATTATACCAGAAGGGAAACGTGCTAAGTAGAAGGACATATTCTGTGCAGCATGTCATGCATTGCGCACTGTGCATGTCCAAATGCAAAGGATATAGGAGTGTGATATATTGGCATTGGATGGAGACTCCTGTGTTTGTATCACATGAGAAAATCTTTAGGAGGACCTTATGAATAAAGAAATCATCCCGTTTGAATATAGTACAGGAATATCACAGGCATTTGGTGTAACGAAGGTTCCAAATGGTGTGCAGTTTTCTGTATATTTGTTACACTGTTCGAAATGCTTTTTAAAGTTATATAAAAAGGGAAAGAAAACACCGGCTGCTACCATTGAGTTAGATGAGAAGTATCGAATGGGAAGTGCTTATTTTATCGTGGTGAAGAAGGCGAAGGGAGTTACTGACGAGAGAAATATCTGGGAAATACTGGAGCAGGATTACGAGTACCTGTATGAGGCCGATGGAGCGGAGTTCGTAGATCCTTATGCGGATTTTATTACCGGAAGGGAGCATTGGGGGCAAAAGTCGGAGGATCCGAAGCGGGCAGGAATCTGTCTGCAGGAATTTGACTGGGGGGATGACAGTCCGCTTCGGACGCCCTATTCCAATCTGATTTTATATCAGCTTCATGTGCGCGGATATACAAAGCACAATTCCTCTAAGGTAAAGCATAAAGGCACATTGTTAGGTCTGCAGGAGAAAATTTCATATTTATCCGATTTAGGCATTAATGGGGTGCTTTTGCTTCCGGTATATGAGTTCAGTGAGATTGCAGAGAAGGAAAAACTGCCTATACTTGTACCGGAGGAAAAGAAGGAAGCAGATGCAGAGGAGGAAACAGAGTATAAAATAAACTTTTGGGGGTATGGTACGGAGGATACCTACTATTTTGCTCCCAAGGCTGCCTATGCGTCAAATAAACAAAATCCGTCTGAGGAGTTTCAGGCACTCGTAAAGGCGTTTCATAAGGCCGGGATCGAGGTGCTCCTTGATATCTATTTTGCGCCGGGAACGAATCTGTTTTTGATGACGGACTGCTTGAGGAACTGGGTGATCAAATATCATGTGGATGGATTTCGTGTGAATCAGGATGTGATGCCTTCTTTGACACTGGCATCCGATCCGATTCTTTCCGGAGTGAAGATCCTGGGAAATTACTGGGATATGGGGCTTTTGCACCAGGCGATGATCAGTGGCCAGAAAAATTCTCTGGCAGAGTATAACGATGGCTATATGAATGAAGCCAGAAAGTTCCTGAAAAGTGATGAGGGAATGGTGGAAAGAATGGTACATTATTTTTCCAGAAATTCCGGGGAATATTCTTTTATCAACTTTATCACGAATGTCAATGGTTTTACTCTGATGGATTTAGTGTCCTATGATATCAAGCACAATGAAGAAAATGGGGAAAGCAACCGGGACGGAACGGAATATAATTACAGCTGGAACTGTGGTTTCGAAGGGAAGACCAGGAAGAAAAATATTCTGAACAGAAGAATGGTGCAGCTTCGGAATGCGCTTTTGATGCTTATGACCAGTCAGGGAACGCCTATGCTTTTAGCCGGAGATGAGCTTGGAAACACGCAGTTCGGGAACAACAACCCATACTGTCAGGATAATCAGGTTACCTGGATTCAGTGGAGCAGGTCTGCCATGGCAAAGATGCTGCATGAGTATACGAAGAATCTGATCCGATTCCGAAAATGCTTCAAGGTACTCCGTCAGGATAAGCCTTTACGGATGATGGATTATCTTTCCTGTGGACTTCCGGATCTTTCCATCCATGGAACAGAGGCATGGCGTGCGGATTTTTCCAATTACAGCCGGATGCTTGGAATGCTGTATTATGGAGGATATGTGGCCAGGGGAAAGGGCAGGAGCATTTATATTTTATACAATATGTATTGGGAGGCGAAATCCTTTGATCTGCCGGATCTGCCGAGAGGACATGGCTGGAAGGTCGTTATCGACACCTATGACAATAATTTTGATGCAACGCAGCTTTATGAGGAAAAAAAGCCGGATAAGCGCATCCCCAGAAGAAAGAAGCCACAGGCAAAGCTGATCAGAAAAACTGTCGTGGCTCCGAGAAGTATTGTAGTTTTTGTGGAGGATTAAAAGAATACTCCCCGATTGTCACATGAGCTGTGACGTGGGGAGTATGCTTTTTTCCAAAGGGATGTTGACAAACATAATTAAATTGCGTACAATTTATCTTGGATCTACCCTTTGTCCGGATTTTGGAAATGAAAAAAATCAGGTTAAAAATTGTGGTTTTCCAAAATTTCCTGATAAAGATTCAAAGAACAAACCCTGGAGGGTTCATAGTGCGTGCAGTTTTTGCAGGAAACCTTGGAGGAGCTTCCACTGCCTGTGCTGTTCGTAGCAGAGGATGTGGTACTTTCCTCCGGATGGAACTGGGAACATTGTCCCGCTACCTTTTTAAATGTTTTTGCATCCTTTTTCATAATACCTCCTGTGCCGAAGCATCGGCTCTTTATCGTTAAAAGACTACAGGTTACAGATGGTTATGGTCATGGCTCAGTAACGAAATGGAAAAGCATTTCGTTACTGAGTATACAAACTGGCACATTTCGTGAAATGTACTGATTTGTAATCATATATGACAATAATCATCTTGTTTATGATGAAGACAGAATATTTTTCCTGATATGGATGATTTGAATGGACCATCCGGTACCATTATGGTAATCATGATGCTTCCGGAAAGCCCGGCAGATACATGATTACGTCTGATCATTCACATATCAGATATGCTGTCGTAACGATTAGTATGTACAGAAAGAAGGATTTTATGATTTTACTGAAAATTTTTGATATAAAAATTACGATGGCTGAGCTTTTGATGCAGGAAAGCTACGATCTTTTCTATTTAGAGGAGGCAAAGGTAAATACTTTCGTGAAGATGCAGCTTTCGGGTTTTCGTAACATGCGTTATTATTCAGAAGAAGAAAAGGAGGGACTTTCTGAATATATTCTGTGGAAAGAGGTGAGACCATATCTTTTTTCTTTCATCAAAGGGAAAAAAATACCAGATTCTTTTCAGATCTCTTTGCGCCCCCCGGATCGTTTCAGAGAAGAGGTTTTAGGGAAAGCTGCAGAACTGGGATCTGTGGATTATTATCTGCATTTTCGGTTTGAAAATGAGGAATTATCCGTAGTGACCGGATGCTTTTATCATGAATTTACGATGGATAAAGAAGCAGAATACACATGGGATAAGGCTGTGAAGGATTTTTTCAGGCAAAAGGGGATTTCCTATGAGGAGCACTAGAGGACATCACTATAGAGGAGACGAGGAATGTCATGTGAATACGGAAACAGTAACGAAAACAGGTATGCTGAGGACATTAGGTGCATATGTCGGAGAATACAAGAAGGATTCCATATTGACACCGGTCTGCATGCTGTTTGAAGTGCTTTTCGAAATGATCATCCCACGTTTGATGGGAAGTATTATTGACAGTGTCAAAATAGGGGATTTAAGGCAGATTATTTTTTATGGAATCGTAATGTTAGTCTGTGCGGGCTTTGGGCTTCTTTCCGGAATTTTGGGAGCGGTCTATGCGTCGAAGGCATCTGCGGGCTTTGCTAAAAATCTCAGAAAAGGAATGTATGATAACATTCAGACCTTTAGCTTTTCGAATATTGACAAGTTCAGTACCTCGGGATTGATCACGAGGCTGACGACAGATGTGACCAATATTCAGAATTCTTATCAGATGGTTCTCAGAATGTGCATGCGGGCACCTGCAAGCCTGCTCTGCGCTATGGTCATGGCTTTTTCGGTCAATGCCAGGATTGCCAGTATTTACCTGGTTGCAGTCATTGTTCTGGGAGCGATTTTGTTTTTGATCATCCGTATGGCAATGAAATATTTTAGCCAGGTATTTAAACGGTATGATAAATTAAATGAAAGTGTACAGGAAAATGTGACGGCGATTCGTGTGGTGAAGGCGTTTGCCAGGGAGAATTATGAAAAGGATAAATTTATCGGTGCCAGTCAGAATATCTACCGGATGTTCGTGAAGGCAGAGAGCGTGGTAGCAGTAAATAACCCTGTAATGCTTTTTACAGTATATGCCTGCATCCTTCTCATCAGCTGGCTGGGGGCGAATATGATCGTCGTGGGAGATTTGAGCACCGGGCAGCTTAGTACGCTTCTCGCGTATTGCATGAATATTCTGATGAGTCTCATGATGCTTTCCATGATATTTGTCATGCTGACGCTCAGTATTGCGAGTGGAGAGAGGATTTCGGAGGTTTTAGAGGAAAAGGCAGATATTACGAATCCGGAGAAGCCTGTAATGCAGGTAGAGAGCGGGGATGTTGTATTTGAGCATGTGAATTTCGGATACTATAAAAATGCTTCTGATTTTGTTCTAAAGGATATTGATCTAAGGATTCAGGCGGGAGAGACCATTGGAATCATCGGAGGAACGGGAAGTGCAAAATCAAGCCTTGTAAATCTGATCAGCCGTCTGTATGATGTCACAGATGGCAGTGTCAAAGTGGGCGGCAGGGATGTCAGGGAATATGATTTAGAGGTTCTCAGAAATGAGGTTGCTGTGGTTCTTCAGAACAATGTACTTTTTAGTGGAACGATTTTAGAAAACCTGAGATGGGGAAATGAAAATGCAACGGTGGAGGAGTGTAAATATGCCTGTGAGCTTGCCTGTGCGGATGAATTTATCGTGAAGATGAAGGATGGTTATGACACCTATATCGAGCAGGGCGGCTCCAATGTATCAGGCGGACAGAAGCAGAGACTCTGTATTGCCAGGGCACTTCTCAAAAAACCGAAGATCTTGATTTTAGATGATTCTACGAGTGCGGTGGATATGGCGACGGATGCGAAGATCAGGGAGGCATTTGCTGAGAAAATTCCTGATACGACGAAGTTTATCATAGCGCAGAGGATATCCAGTGTAGAGCACTGCGACAGGATCATTGTCATGGAGGATGGCGGGGTGAATGGCTTTGCTGCACACGAAGAGCTT
>JAFVAA010000655.1 GCA_017476305.1 Lachnospiraceae bacterium | reverse complement strand
TATTTTGTTTGTAATTTAGTCCATCTCCTCAAAAGGCTTTTCCAACTCCTCTGCGATGTTATCCGGGAAACACTCCAGAAGCCAATCCACAGGATTGCCAGATTATTTCAGCCGGTTTACAGAGCCAGATAATTCCTGACCCACCGGACAGACTGGCGGATTCCAGCTAACATATCCTTCGGATGGTAATCATATAGCTCCACAATGACATTGCCTGAATACCTCTGCTTCTGAAGCCGATGCAGGATTTCTCCTATGTCTATGTAACCGGCTCCAACCGGACATGCATAGCTTCTTGTACCGTCTATTTTCATAAAATGCCGCTATCTTCATAGTCCTCAATCCTCCACTCATCCTTCCATTCGATAAAAACCATACCAGCCAAGAATTTCTGACCTCTTATCGTTCATTTGTAACCTGCTATTTTTTTACGCTCTCTGCGCATGCACCCCGGCAGTCTCTCACTTGCCATTGTCCCTAAGATCAGAAGGACGCTGACTCCTGCAGAAAGGAAATCCGTGACAGCCACTGCATAAAATACTCCCTCCTTTCCAAATACCGTATGGAGGAAGATGGTCATGGGGATGAGCAAAAGCCCCTGACGCACCAGGGAAAGTACCGTAGCCGGAAGTGCCTTTCCCGTCGCCTGCATATAATTTGTCCCCAGGTAAAACAGTCCGATGAATGGTCCAGAGAGCAGCGTGATCTCCATGATGTGTACCGCTTCCTCCTTCACCGGACCTGCCTCAAGGAAGAATCCAGCCAGTTCCCTGCGGAACAAAAAGCATGCCACCGTGATGAGTCCGCCTAATACAATGACCAATAACCCGTTTTTCTTTAAGATTTATGTTATCATTATGATACAGCAAATGACATTTTTTACTTTTACCAGAACAACTTGCATCTCTGATCTGTTACTATCATCATTGTAAAAGGGAATCCGCAGAAAAACCAGCAGTACCAAAGGACCGATGAGCGGATCCAGAAATATCTTCTGTCTGCCATAAAGACCAGAGAACTGAATACGATCACTGTTGCCGAAATCTGTAAGAATATCGGAATCAACCGCTCTTCCTTTTACCTGCACTACCAGGATGTCTATGACCTGATGGAAAAACTCTGCCAAAGCTATCTCGGACAGGTTCAGGACGAAATAAAAACCTGTATCACGGAAGAAGATGATTATTCCAAACCTCTGCTCATCCTGATCAGGCATATCCGGGCGTATCCGGATTTTTACCATGCCTTCTTTAATCATGTCGGCATAAAAAAATTGGAAACCATCATGGGTGAGATGATTTCCAAAATCTTTATCCCTGGCATCCAATCCTTTGGAGATTTTTCCGAGCACCAGATTGAGTACCACTTTACCTTTGTGATGAACGGCATTTTCGCCATGCTCAGATGCTGGCTGTCTTACGGATGCCCCGAATCACCGGAACAGATAGCAGGATTGATTGCCCAGAGCATGTCTGCTTTTTCAGATTATAAAAACTCCGTAAACTTCCATCCGGCCAAATAGCACGCCCCTTTATTTTATCGTAACTGAAACACTCATCTTCATAATCTCCTGTGTTTCTCCCTGAGTTCCTTCTTCTGAAATTGTACTTAGTGCATACACGATATCCTTATGTACCTTTCCTTTCTTTATCACGGGAGTCTCCGGCTGTGATTTTAATAATTGTTCCCTGTACATTTCCTATAAACAAACTCCAAAAGACCAGATAGATATTCCGGTACACGACCGAACATTGATTCAACATATTTTCTGTCACTACCTCAATATTCAGAATATTTTTAGATTTATATCATAAATATTATCAGAAAGATTTATCCCTTTCGTAAAACTCAGCAGAGAGGAGGAATTCATATGAGTGATAATAAAAAGGCAACTATGCAGGTGGGATATTATCCCTTAGGTAAAAAATTTGGAAAGTATTTTCATCATACATATGCTATTATGGAATACAATGGGCAAAATTATGAATTTCACTGTTATGGTGGTGTAAAAGGAGATGGAAATGTTTATCCCGCAGAAATGGTATCACCTTCTTTTTCCGTCAATCTCCCGAACACGAAAAAAACTGCTTGTAATCCCACGATTGCGCGTCTGATTTGCACATGGGGAGGTACGATAGATGAATCCCGAACCGTATACAACCGAAAAAGAGGCGGGCATTCCCTGCTCGGTGATAATGCAGGAATTTTATATGGTCCTATGGGTGTGTGCCATCAAATATGTAATACCATTCTTCTCTCTACCAGTCTAGAAGAACCAAAATGGACCTATATAAACTCAGCCCCATCTGTATATTTATCTGCAATATTATTGGGATTCTGGGGGATTTTCGGACATAATCTGGCGGCATTTACATATACCAGTATTTTAAAAAGCAAATATGGCGCTCTGATTGAAAATGGAAATACCGAGGAACTGATGAAAGCAATAGATAAAGATACAAGCGGTGAATTAGCCAGTGCCACCGCCAAACAGAACAGCCAGTTTAAGCTCTATCTGACACAGGGTGCTTCAGCAGATAAAAGAACCGAAATCATATTAGATTCTGTATCGGCACTAATGAACAAAGCTGGAACGCAAATCGATAAGAAAAGATTTAAAACAGAATCAGAATTTGATACACTAATAGAAACGGATGCCAAAATAATGAAGCAAAAACAGGAACTTGATAATCTGCTGATGAAGGATAACATCTCCCATACGGAATATGCAGACAAAACCAATGGACTTATAAAAATATTAGCCGAAAAATATGTAAGCGTAATGGATAACGATAAAGTCGAACAACTGCTTTCCTATGAAGATATCATCAATCCGGAGTTTATGCAGGATATCCCTTACCACGACTTTGCAAAAGAACTGGGAATATAAAACAGAAGCATATTGAGGTTCCAATTTGGAACCTCAATATTTCTCAAGAGTTTGAAAAAAGTCCCATTCAGCAATTCCTTCGGCATATGCCCCCGGAACACAGACAGACACTCCCATTTTTCGTTTTTCCTTTAACAAAACAACTCTGGCTCATTCTCAATCAAATCCTGCACCAGATATCTGTAATCCATATTCTCAATTCCATAGCTCCCATCATTTATCTGCTGTGACAGTTTGCTGTGGTAATAAATATCCATCGCCTGCCGGATAGGAATACCCTTTGCTTCCGCAAGCTGATTTATAAGTTTCTCTTCCAAAAGCTCTTTATAAGTTTTATCAAGCACATCCTTCCCTATCATAACTTCACCTCATAAGATTCCTGAAACACCACAACGCCGTCTATGATTTCCTGTGTCAAAAAGGCAATCTGATCATTTTTCTTAAAATAGCTTATTTCCTTTAAGGTCCGTTCCTCATCCCAGACCCTGTCCATGTACATATTCACACATTTGAACACATCGTCATTAGCAACATTTCCAATAACCACATCATAATCCTTGTAAATATCTTCTCCATTACGGCAGTCAACCACAAAATGAAGCCATTCCCTGTCAGTATCCTCAAACTTTTTCACCCGGTATCCTGACATATCCCTGATTTCATAAACATTGACGATGGCTGGCTTAGAAAGACGCATTCCTTTTCTGTAAGCCCATCTCTCCGCCTGCTTTGAAAAAGTTGTTGTAAAAAAACCTATGCCAAAATCCAGATGTGCCTTGGAATGCTTAATATCAGGTTTTTGTATTTCCATAGTTGTTCCATGATACACAATCATATAGCCACTCCTTTTTCCTTAACAAACTCGGTAATATCTTCCACAAGATACTGCTTGCCCTGTGTGTGGAGTACATCATAACAAGGCACAATGTAATCATCCAAAATCCCAGATTCATTCAATACCTGATACACCATCCTATACGGTTTCTTCCAATCATCTGCCAGCGCATGAATCAGGAAAACAGTAAACTCTAATATCTTCTTATCCATTGCACGCCTCCTTTATGTCCCTTTAATATCATATAAAACCCTCCTCTATCAAAAACACGATACCAGTTACTCTCCTAACCTGCGCAGATCAGATATTTGATACTGTCATTTTATCAGGGAGGAACCTTTAAGTCCATGTAGTATTTTCTCCTGATTTCCTACATTTTTTAATATTTTCTAAAAGGATAGAGCTAAATTCATTATAAAATCCTCTTTTTTTTCATATTATTCTTGCATTTCACCTGATATCTTTTTATACTATATGTAACGCATATTATGCAGCACATATTTTTTTTTTTATCTATTTATATTTTATTGCCCCACAAAACAGGAGGTTTCCCTTGATTTTTTATGTAAATATCCAGACCATTCAAAATTATATTGCAAAAATTCATAAAAAAACAACTCCAAAGCACCTATGCGGGACGTACTGGAGCAGATTTACACAGACCAGGCATATGAAACAGAAAAACCGGCTCCGCCGGATATCGCCAGGCTGATCCATCTGGCAGATGATGTTTTTGTAAAAGAGATTTCCACCCTCTGCTATGCCTTTCGGTCTGAGGAATTATTTTCCGACCAGGATTACAGGATCATTGCACAGGATGAGGATACCACAGCGACCAGCCGTTTTTACGGAACGGAACGTAGATCCTATCAGTATGACTGCTTTGAAATCCTCTATGTCTATCAGGGAACCTGCGAATTTATTTTTCAAAAAGAGATCCGCACACTAAAACAGGGGGACTTTTGCATCGTTACGCCTTTTGCCTTTCATGAATTTTACCCACTGTCTCCGGATTCTTTCCTCTGCCCGATCTTAGTAAAGCCAGAGACCTTTCAGCAGACCTTTTTTTCGCTTCTT
>JAFVAA010000055.1 GCA_017476305.1 Lachnospiraceae bacterium | reverse complement strand
GGGATTTCAAAAAAGTTTCGACAAGGGGTTGACTTTTTGCGTTTCCCGACGTCTATCCCTAGAGAGCAGTATATTTTTTTCACAGACTTCTCTCATGCAGCTTATGGATCCGGTCCGTCAGATTAAATTTTCCATATCCTCTATTTCAAATGATAAAGCCTGCTCCCACTGACCATCATTTTCTTTATATCTTTTATGTTCCATACCTACGGCAAGCCCATCATGGAACGCATATTGATACATCACTTCTCCGTATCTGCTGCTGTACCCACCTACTGCATCATCCAGCTTTATGATGATTCCCGGATCAGCGTGATTTTCTACCAGCAGCTTTTTTGTTTCCTCCAGCCAATAATGATACTGCTCACTCAGGCAGATATATTCTTTGTCCTCCCTCATTCTCCCGTCTAACTCACCCATACGCTCCGTAAATATCTTTTCCATTTCCTTATCCATTTTCTTCCTCCAAAGCCTAATATTTCATACTATTAACATAGTTTTAATGCAACCATATAGTAGCATATCCGTAATTCAAACGCAAGCCTTTGTTATCATTAAGACTTAGGAAACTACAAAGAACAGAGGTTTGACATGAAATTTCAAAGAATTGAAGATCTACGGATCGACCATGATAAAACACAACAACAGATTGCTGACCTTCTCGGCTGTCAGCGGGAAGTTTATAGAAGATACGAACAGGGAACACGCTCTATCCCTATTGATATGTTGATCGTTCTCTCCGATTATTATGAAGTGAGCATTGATTATCTTGTCGGAAAGACGGATAAAAAGGAAAGATACCCAAAATAATTTGACACAAAAAAAGACAAGCATATCCACTTTCTTTAGAATATGCCTGTCTTTCTTTTATCTGCCTGTTTTTTCTTGAGAAATAGATTTCTCTGCTACCAATGCTGCACTCTGTCCCATCTGTTCTTTTGTTCTCAGATGCTCCTCAAACGCATCCGCTCCATACTGAAAATTCTTTCCATTTTCCTGCCCTTCCTGCCCCTGCTTTACGCCCTCCGGCAGACTTCCAAACACTTCTGCAGTGGGATATGCCGCCATAAGCTCCTTTATTGCCTCCATTGCCTCCGGGCATTCCGCGATCTGCGGCAGATACTCTAACAGATCAAGTTCGATCCGGTTCCCCACATAAAAATCCCACTGCGTATCCTCATAGTCCGGTGTTCCCTCGGTGTGAATATTGATGCCGATTGCCGGGATGCCGTGCATCCTTTCCGGATTGATTCTGTCAAAGAGCCGCTTTGCCTCGGATATGGTCTTTACATTTTCGTGGTATTCCCCCAATTCGTGAAACTCGCTGCACTCTGCTACCGTATAGGTTATGGTCTTTTTCGGTTCTCCTTCTTTTCTCATATTCTGCTGCCTCCATTCTGAAATATTTGATAAAAGGGCAGATACCGGAAGCTCTTTGGCTGCCAATATCTGCCCTGCTAAGGTCATCATAGACCGCTTTCCGGCACTCTGCCGTGACCGGGAAACAGATGTCCACATACTTTGTCTT
>JAFVAA010000654.1 GCA_017476305.1 Lachnospiraceae bacterium | reverse complement strand
TTCCGAGATCTGGTTTTTTTGTTCCGAGATCTGGTTTTTTTGTTCCGAGATCTGGTTTTTTTGTTCCGAGATCTGGTTTTTTTGTTCCGAGATTGTCTGTTCCTGATCTTCTATCTGCTGTTTCTGTTCTTTTATCCTGTTCTCCTGTCTTTCCATCAGCCGTTCCGTTGTCCTCTGGCGTCGGAAGAAATCCTCCCTTGCTTCGCAACGTTCGCGAATTTTGTCATCGAGACTGATGTGGTAAATGGTCTCGGCTGCTTCATCTAATACAGGTAAATCCTTTGCTAACATTTCTATCGCCTCCCAGGTCTTTGATTTAAAAAACTGTGCCCATTTATCAAGCTTCCATTTCTTATCTTCCTCTGTAGCGAGATTGTATCTTTTCAGTTCCAAGACATTGAGTCGGAGCTTATCACTGTATAATGCATGTGTTTTTGTGTTCATCAGCATGTAGGAGGAATAAAACTCTTTTCTGTCCTCGAACAGATCAAAGTCGAGCAGACCAATCTGAACCGCAGGAAGTACGTTCAGGTAATCCTCTCCATTGTTTACATTATCAAAGGTCCGGCACAGATACAGCATGGAACGTTCGCACCAGTTATGCTCGTTTACTACCTGAAGTTCCAGGTTGACGATGGTGTGATTGTTCAAAAGAATCTTCAGATCCAGGATAAAGTCCTTATCCTCAATGTAAGTACCAAGTTCAATGGCGTTTTTGATCTCGATGGAAACGATATCCTGATTCTCCAGGTGAAGCAGTGCACCAACTAATGCACGCAGGACCTTTTCGTTCATCTGCATCAGTGCCCGGAACTGGTAGTCATTTGTCATGGGGATTTTCACCATACCCCGCTGCTTTTTATAAAGATATTCCGTTGTCTGTTCCATAGTATCCCCCCTCTCGTTTCCTATATCAGTAGTATATCATAAGAAAGAAAAAGTATCAATCCATAAAATTCATTTCACAGTAAAAATTACGGTCTGGAGGGAACATTTTGAAGAAAATGATTTTGGTTGTAAAATATACGAAAATATAGTATGATTGATATACTACGATTTGTTTGGGAGGTGTGTCTATGGGAAAGCAGCTGCTGATATCTTTAGGGCGTGAATTTGGAAGTGGTGGTCATAAGATTGCACAGAGGATTGCAGAGGAGTTTTCGATTTCCTACTACGATCACAATATTTTAGACCATATGTATGAAAATGATGAAGAACTGATTCAGATGATGAAAAAATATGATGAGAAAAAAGCGAATCCTCTTTTGAATCGCAGGGTTCGCGGACATTCCAGCTCTTTAGAAGAAAATCTGGCGATGCGGGAATTTGAGTTTATTGAGAAAAAGGCAGAGGAAGGGGAGTCCTTTGTTATCGTAGGAAGATGTGGGGAAACGATTCTCAGGGAATATCCATGTCATATTTCCTTTTTTGTTTTAGGGGATATCTATGATAAAATTATGAGAGTACAGGAACGCTGTCAGGTTTCGGAACGGGAGGCGATTGAAAAGATCATGCGCCATGACAGGCACAGAAAGAAATTCCACAATGCCTATTCGGATACGAAGTGGGGAGATGCCAGAGGGTATGACCTCTGTGTAAATGTTTCCAGACTTGGGCTGGATGGAACTACGGAGTTCTTACTGCAGTTTATCAGACAGAGAATGGAGCTCATGAAATAGAATATTTCGCTCATGAGTATAATATGAGCATAATAATAGAAAAACAGGATCAAGGGAGTGAAAAAGATTAAAAATTACGGTATGGATACCAAATGCGTACAGTGAGGTTATACAACGGGAAACGGATAGCCGAGGAAGATTCCGATTATCCAGTCTACGACCTTTAAATATGACACAAGTGAGGATATGGGAAAGCTTTTTGATTTAGAGGCAGAGGGGTATTTTTATACCAGACTGCAGAATCCGACGAATGATTATGTGGCGGCGAAGATTGCAGAAATGGAGGGTGGCACGGCTGCTATGCTGACTTCCTCCGGACAGGCGGCGAATTTTATGGCACTTTTTAATATCTGCGAATGTGGAAGTCACATTGTAGCATCTGCCTCTATTTATGGCGGAACCTTTAATCTGATTTCTGTAACGATGGCGAAGATGGGAGTTGAGGTCACGTTTTTATCTCCGGACTGTTCGGATGATGAACTGGATGCGGCATTTAAAGAAAATACGAGAGCTGTTTTCGGGGAGTCGATTGCCAATCCGGCACTGACGGTTTTTGATATCGAAAGGTTTGCAAAGGCTGCACATGCACACGGGGTACCTCTGATTGTGGATAATACGTTTCCGACTCCGGTAAACTGCAATCCGATCAAGTGGGGAGCAGATATCGTGACGCATTCGACGACGAAATACATGGATGGTCATGTGGCAGCTGTAGGAGGAGCTATCGTAGACAGTGGAAATTTTGACTGGATGGCTCATGCAGATAAGTTTCCGGGGCTTTGCACGCCGGATGAGTCCTATCATGGGATTATTTATGCAGAAAAATTTGGACAGGCCGGCGCATTTATTACGAAATGCACTTCCCAGCTTATGAGAGATTTTGGCTGTATTCAGTCGCCGCAGAATGCGTTTCTTTTGAATTTAGGACTGGAATCCCTGCATGTGCGCATGCCGAAGCATGTTGAAAACGGACTTGCTGTGGCAGAATTTTTAGAACAGCACCCGAAGGTGAAAAAGGTAAATTATCCGGGACTAAAATCCGATCCGTATTATGAAAGATTGAAAAAGTATATGCCAAATGGCGGATGCGGCGTGGTATCCTTTGAGATAGAGGGTGGCAGAAAAGGCGCAGAGGAGTTTATGAAAAAGTTAAAGTTAGCTGCCATAGAGACACATGTCGCAGATGCCAGAACCTGCTGTTTAAATCCTGCGACTTCGACACACAGACAGATGACAGAGGAGCAGCTTTTGGAAGCAGGGATTCCGGCAGGACTAGTGCGTATTTCCTGCGGATTAGAGGATAAAAGGGATTTGATTGCAGATTTAGAGCAGGCACTGGGATAAAAATTATATGCATTATCAATTTGGAAAAGCATTTTAGAATACTTGGAGGACTTACATGACAAAGCAGGAATTTAGGGAGTTGATTTCGAAAAGAAAGCTGATACTGGATGGAGCCACGGGATCCAATCTTCAGGAGCGGGGGATGCCTGTGGGCGTCTGCCCGGAGGAATGGATCATTGCAAACAGTGATATCATGTGCGGGCTTCAAAAGGAGTACATCGAAGCCGGTACGGATATTTTATATGCACCTACCTTTTCGGGAAACCGGATTAAGTTAGAAGAATATGGTCTGGCAGATAAAATCGGGGAAATGAACCATAAACTGGTAGCGATTTCCAAAAGAGCGATTAAAGAGTGTGGGAAAGAAGGACAGGTCTTTGCAGCCGGGGATCTGACGATGACTGGAAAGCAGGTGGAGCCGATTGGTCCGCTCCCTTTTGAGGAACTGGTAGATATCTATAAGGAGCAGATTCGTTTTTTAGAGGATGCAGGGGCAGATCTCCTCGTGGTGGAGACCATGATGAGTTTACAGGAATGTCGTGCGGCTGTGATTGCTGCAAAGGAAGTGACAGAGCTTCCAATCATGGTGACACTGACCTTTAATGAGGACGGGAGAACGCTTTTTGGAACGGATCCGGGAACGGCATCCTTAGTGCTTACGACGCTTGGTGTCGATGCGCTGGGGGTAAACTGTTCGGTGGGACCGGATAAGATGTTAGAAGTCGTGGAGAAGATGAAACGCTATACAGCACTTCCCATCATCTGTAAACCAAATGCCGGTCTGCCGCAGATGGTGGATGGAAAGACCGTATATGATATGGGACCGGAGGATTTTGCAAAAAATATGGTTCCACTGGCAAAAAGCGGAGCAGATATCTTAGGTGGCTGCTGTGGTACGACGCCGGAGCATATCAGACAGATGACAGATGCTTTGAAAAGGGAGGAGCTTTTTTCTGTACGGACCTTCAAGGAAAGAGAAGGACATATCATCAGACGTGCCCTTTCAAGTGAACGTTTTACAAGGGAGATTGATTTAGACGGAGCATTTCAGATTATTGGGGAGAG
>JAFVAA010000653.1 GCA_017476305.1 Lachnospiraceae bacterium | reverse complement strand
TCTCGCCCGTCAGATAGCGGTTCTCTAACCATTCTCCCGCAGGGAGCGCCCGCGGTTCTCTGCCTTTTATCTCACGATACCCGCAAAAGCTGCAGCTTCCCTGCGCATATCCTCCTAACCGAAAGCAGTTCGGACAAAAATCCGTAGTCGTCAATTTTAAGGCTCCTTCCTGCATCCCCTTTATCGGTTCACAATCCTTCCTGTGCTTCCCTACATCGGTGCCGTATTGCTGATGGAGTCAAATCCTTTCCGGAAAGACCGGACCAAAAAATGCTCCCGCCCAGCCAAAATCTCATCTCCCTCTGAAAGCTCCACGCGCCCTTTGATCTGAATGCCATTCACAAAAGTTCCGTTCGTTGAACTTAAATCCTCAATAAAACATCCTGCCTTCGTCACTTCTATCACAAAATGCTGTTTGCTGAGCATCTCGTCATCAAAGAATACCTCGCAGATTTCAGAACGACCTACGAAAAAACTCCCCTCTACATCCCACTGCAGGTCTTTTGTAAAGCCTTTCCCATCCGTGACCGTTAATGTAATCAGGCAGCTATCTGCCTGCTCCGTCCCATAGAAAGCAGATTCCCGGAAAGAGGTCTGTGTCTTTTTCCTTTTGAAAAGCAGAAAAAGCAGAATTCCTATCACCACTAAGAGTACCGGTATAGAAATCCACCAGTAAGAGCCTGCTGTTTTTCCTTCCGCATTTCCTGCCGTTTCACTCTCTGTACCTTTTTTCTCTGAGGAGTCCTCAGGAACATCCTCTCCCGCACTTGGAACTCCTTTCTCCATCCCAAAGGAAATATCCATATGATCAATAATATTTCCATCTTCGGATGCGTCCTTTAAACCGGAAATCTTCAGTACATAATCCCCGTCTGTAATCTCACGCTCCAGCGTCAGCACCACTTTTTTCTCTGTTTTGCCATCCTCTGCCGATGGGATTTCTGCCTTGATCACGGCAAGGCTTTCCTTTGTCGTTTCTCCATCCACGACACGAAAGACCTTATAATTCGCCTGATTTACCAGAGATGGTACATCCAGGCCATTTTCATCCGAAACCTTGACAGAGATCTGATTTTCCGCCTCGATCAGAACCTCTGATATCTTTGGTGCATCCTTGTCTGCTACATAATCCGAATAACTGAAAGACTTTATTTTCGCTTCCTCTACCGTTCCATTTGTCTTCGTCAGCGTCAGTCTGGTATTCGTCAGGGTTCTGTTCGAGCCTGCTTTCAGCTTCACGAGGAACGTCTTATCCCGGATAGAATTGACAACGGAACGGAAACCGGATTCTACCGCTGAAGCACTATCACGCCTTGAAACATCTATCCCGCGAACCATCCGGTCATTGCTGCCTTCCGTATTTAACATTTCTTTCGTCACCCGGATCTTTTCCTGATCACCACTTCCGGAAAGCCCATAGTGAAGCAGAACCCCATATACGGGAACGGATGCATTCTTTACATTGGAAAGCGTCGTCCCGGGGTTATTATTACTTCCTGCCGAATCATCCTCCCCATCCGTCAAAAGTACGAGCACGACACGTTCTTTGGATGATTTCGTCCGTCCTGTGATCTCATTGATCGTCCGGTAGAGAACTGTCTTTTTCCCATCCCTTTTTATCGCCTTGATCTTTTTGATATCTTCGCTGGCACCACCACCGGAAGCACCTTCGAAAACGACCTCTCTTTTCTGATTTGCACTCTTTACCCCTACTGTATAGAGAGACATCTTATCCTGCGTTCTTTTTCCCAGTTCTTTCCTGAAATCTGCCAGACACCCTTTTACCGCCTTAAAATGGTTTTCACTCACAGAACCGGAGTTATCAAAAAGGAAAATGTAATTCGTCACTCCATCGTCACCAGATGCCGCTATCGTCTCTCCGTCCTGCACCAGATCGATCGAGGAGGTATTCCCATTCCGGTCCGTTCCTGTGATTTTCCCTTTAAATTTCGAATTTTGATTCACACCTCCCTGAACATAAGCCCTCACCTCAGGAGCCTTGCTGTTTACCTGTTCCACAAAGATGGCCGCATTTGCTGTACGTGCCTGCAGGCATGCACAGAGCACCACGAACATCATCAGACCGGCTGCCGTTGTTATTTTCCCTGCCATACTGTTCTCCTTATGTTATCACATTACGTTCTTACCGTCTTCTTCACCCATCCGCTGCTATACTTTTTATTTGAAGCAATCGTCCTCATTCGAAATTCATATATTTTCCCGTTATCATAGGGTTTCGCATCCCTCAGTGAGGATTTGCTGTATCGGTAGGGCTTCGAACTGCCATTTACATAGATCCAATACTCAGAAGCCCCTTTCACTTTACTCCAGGACAGCGTCATCTTTCCAGCCGTTTTCTTAATCGTCAGCTTTGGTTTCGACAGGATGACCGTCAGTTTGATCGTCTTCGAAGCCTTCGAATATTTCGCAGTCGCAGGTGCAGTAATCGTAATCTTCACCTCCCCGGCTTTTTTCAGCTTCACTGTGGCATATGTTTTATGGGAAGTCACCGTGGCAATCTTCGTATTGCTGCTTTTGAACTTCAGGGAGCTGTAGAATTTTCCGCCCGGTTTCAGTTTAAAACTTTTACTGCCAAGTTCCTTTTTCTGGTTTTTCGCAGTAATCGTCTGTTTTTTCTGATTTCCGGCAGGCTGCGCTGTCGGAATCGTCGCAGGCACTGTCGTCCCGTTCCACTTTTCCATAAAAACAATGCTCGCCACACTGTCACGAATTTCCGCAGGAATCTCTATTGCCATTGTATAGGTTCTTCCCAGTGCAATCGTTGTAGTACTGCCACTAAGGGAAAAGAAACCATAGTTATCATTTACCCCTCCCTCTATCAAATATCCGTACTGATCATAGAACAATGCCTTGCTGGCCCACATGCTCCCTGTCTTTCCCAGGGAAGTGAACTCCATGTTGATATATAGATAATAGCTGTCTCCGGTTTCCGAATTTTCAAAATGGTAATCCGTTATCCTCGCACGCATCGTATCATCCTGGATGCTGGCTATGGAAGCAGGATACGTCACCTTTACATCATCCCAATACGATGGTGCTGCCATAGACGGATTCGCAGGCAGCGTCGAAGGCTCTTTATAATGCTCCTGAAAGGCAATTGCCATCACATCACCTGCCAATGCAGACGGAACATATACCTTATGGGAATAGGTTTCGCCAAGTGCTGCCGCTTTTTCCGTACCATAAGACCAAATGTAACCATCGACCGTTCCTTCCCGATTCATTACCTTTCCCTGCTTATCATAAAAGACAGCCTTACTTTCCCAGCTTTTCTGCCCCTTGCCTAAGGAAGTAAATTCGAACTCGATATTTAAATAATAATAATCTGCCTTTCCATTTCCCTCAAACGTGTATTTTGTAACCTTGACCCGCATGGAATCATCATTTTTATCGCCCAACGAATCCGGAATGACGACCTTTATCTCCGTTCCGATCGGCGTAGTCTCCATCGCTGATTTTGAATGTGCCTTCTTTTCAGCAAAACCTCCTGCCACACACAACATACAAACGAACAGTATAGCTGCGATTTTGAACCATGGCTTTTCCATTCTCTGCTTCTTTCTAAAACCTGTCATATCATCCTTCTCCTTTCTGACAAATCATTCATCCTTCGACTCCACTACAATCAATACCCCTTCCTTTACCTCTGCGGTAGCGAGTTCCCCTTTTTCCGGGAACTCGTTGCTGACTCCGATACTATCTCCCTTTACAAGCTCTGCATCAAAAAGCTCATATAAAAAGCCCTTTAAGGTAACCCCTTTTGCCCTTTCAAAAAACGGAAGAAAAGAAATATAAGGACCATACATTTCTTTTCTCTTAAACTCACGTTTTCCCTCCAAAAGATAAATCCTGTTATATTGGTCAAGAATCGATACAGGTACTCCAAACTGCAGGACTCTTGATAAAATATGTATATTCGCCATAAAGTGATCCATCCGTCTTCCGGTGGCTCCTAAGATCACGATCTCCTCCGGCTTTTTCGAAGCTGCCATATAAAGCGCCAGATGGAGATCTGTCGCATCCTTTTTCGTCGGATACTGCAGGAACCTGGTTCCCTGATGCTGCCTTAACTCCGCGTACTCTAAGATAATTGCCGGAGATACACTATCAAAATCTCCCATCACAAAATCTGCCTGGATCCCCATTTTCTTGATCGCGTCCAATCCTGCATCTACGCCGATGATCGTGTCAAAATGCTCTGTTTCCACATACTCCTTTGCAAAGTAAATATCCACTTCTCCTCCGGCGACTAATAATGTCCTGCCAAAAATCTTTCTCTCCATACGCATTTCCATCCTTTTGACAATATTATTCCAGTTTCACTTTCTTCTACAATCTATGCGTTATCCCACTGTTCCTTTGTGATCTCCTCATCCGATCTCTTAATTCCCAGCTTCTTTTTCCTTTTTTCCTCTGCTAACTTCTTTCTCTCCTTTTCCTTCTCAATTCTCTCCTTTTCCCATTCCGCCTTCTCGGAATTTGTAAACTTTTTCCTCTTTAAAAGCTTTCTCTGGAGATCATATATATACCTTATAAGTCTTTGATCTGCCTGTGTCAGCTCACATCCAAGAAGATATTTAAAATCAATCCCCTTCTCCTTCACCTCTGCCTGTCGGATCACAGAAGCCCTGATAGGGAGAGGTCCATAACTTGTATTTACCTCTAAGGAAATCT
>JAFVAA010000652.1 GCA_017476305.1 Lachnospiraceae bacterium | reverse complement strand
TCCAATGATACATTCCAAAAGCTTATCAAAAACAAAAAAAGAATCAAAACAGCAGTAAACTTTTCCAAAAGCTTTCTTTTCTTCTGTATCAGATAAAGGAAAAGAAAGACGAGAACAATTCCCCCACAGTACACAGAAGGAAGTCCTCCGCTGTTCGTGATGGAATCATATCTTCCACTTAAAAATTTCGGAAAAATCTGAAAAAAAACGTACCAGTACTTACTCTCTGTTCCATTTCCGCTGTTTGACAGTTTTCCTGTCGTCAGATCCTGATAGACCGAATAAAGTACAGGCACCGCTGTCATAACAGAAAAAACAGCCAAAAGCACATAGCGCAGCAGAAACGGAAAAAGCTTTCTCCACGCCCCTTTTCACTGTTCGCAAAGATAGCGCGTGCATCGGAAAAGCACATAAAATACAGAAAAAATACAGATCATATATGCCGTATAATAATTACTGATCATGGCAACGCTTAGAAAAATGTAAAACAAAAGTCCCTTTTTTCCCTGAAAGATTTTCTCTATTCCGAGCATAATGAGTGGCAGCATGATGCAGCCGTCTATCCACATAAAACAGCAGGTATAGACCATATTGTAGGACATCAGGGCATAGCATGCGGAAAAAATGATCACACCGAAACTTTCTGTCTTTTTTTTCACGCCCCACTCTAAAAAAATGGCAAAGGAAAGTCCACAAAGTCCAACCTCTAAAATTTCCAGAATTTCTACTGCCAGCCAGATTTTCGAAACCGGAAATATGCAGGACAGAAAGGATAAAATACCACCCGTATAATAAGCATACAGCCCTAACGCATTTCCGCCCATTGCCCTGGACCATGAAAAGAAAAGCGTATCATCTCCATGAAAGATATAGCGGAGAGAAGCTAAAAACTCCGTATACTGTCCTTTTAAATCCATAAAAAGAGTCGTCTTCGTCCCGTTCGGAAAAAAGCCCTGAAAGATCAGCACCGAAAAAAAAATCCCAGCCGGTAAAAAAAAGGAACCCAAAAGAAGAACTGCTCTTTGTTTTTCCGCTTCTCTGCTCATATAAAAATCTCCTTTCCAAAAAGCCCTCCGCAGTTTTTCTATTCCGGATGATATTGGACAATTTCCAAAAACAGGATAAATGACCACCAGTAAGAGCTAACCATAAATAGTCCCAAATTCCAAAGATGTCATTTTCCACCCCGAACCTGAGACTATTTCGAATCATATTTTTACGTTCCTACGCATATTTTATCCTCATCAGCAAAAATATCTGCCGATTTTTTTCTGCCTATTTCATCTGTGCCGCAACCTCGGCTGCGAAATCCTCTTCCTTCTTTTCCAGGCCCTCACCTGTCTCAAAACGAACAAAGCTCTTGACAGCCAGCCTGCATCACTCAGCCTTTGCTACATTTTCCACATACTGCTTGATTGTTTCCTTGCTCTCTGAGAATACAAAATCCTGCTCTAAAAGGCAGACGCCCTTTAACTCTTTATTCAAACGGCCTGTAATCATCTTTTCGATAATCTCATCCGGCTTGTTCGCATTTTTCGGATCATTCTTTGTCTGCTCAATCAGCACATGCTTCTCATGCTCCTTATATTCCTCATCTACATCATCCGTAGAAAGATATTTCGGATTCATGGAAGCTACCTGCATAGCTACATTTACCAGGCATTCCTTCACTCCATCACTGGCAGAATCCGTATCTGCTTCTACCAATACACCAATCTTTCCACCTGCATGGATGTAGGAAATCACCAGACCATCCGTATCTACCCTTGCGAAACGGCGGATCGTCATATTCTCCCCGATGACTGCGATCATGGACTGAAGCTTTTCCTGAACGGTCATGCTCGTATCCAAAGCCCACGGCTCTGCAAGAAAAGCATCTACATCTGCTGCAGAGCTTGTCTTTACCTGTGCAGCCACCTCAGCCACATAACCACGGAACTGCTCATTCTTCGCTACGAAGTCTGTCTCAGAATTTACCTCTACGATAGAAGCACTCTTTCCATCCTCGGATAAATCCACTGCTACAATACCCTCTGCCGCAATACGACCGGACTTTTTCGCTGCTTTTGCAAGTCCGTTTTCACGCAGCCACTCTACTGCTGCGTCCATATCACCATCTGTATTTGTCAGTGCCTTTTTACAATCCATCATGCCGGCACCAGTCATCTCTCTTAACTCTTTTACCTGTGAAGCTGTAATTGCCATCTTCTTTTCCTCCATAAAAAATCTAAAATTCTCTAAAATCTATTCCGTCTTCTGAAAAAGCATCCTCTGCCTGTCTCTGTCCATAGAAAACAGTCTGTTCAGAAATATATTACGCTTCTGCTTCCTGTGCTTCTTCTTCAGCACCCTCTGCTTCGGACATAGATTCTCCCTGATTTGCCTCGATTACTGCAT
>JAFVAA010000651.1 GCA_017476305.1 Lachnospiraceae bacterium | reverse complement strand
GTTATGTTTTCGGCTGTGTGTACGGTCTGAAAGCCGAGTTCTTTCCATTGGATTCCTTTTAACAGGGATGCGATTACAAAGTGATCGTCATCCACAAGTAATATATTCATAACGGTACCTCCTTTTATGCCTGTAAATTTTCACAGGAATAACTATTCAGGTTTGACTGAATAGTTACCACTTTTATTCAAAAACGGCAGAAGAATCTTCGCTTTCCCGGTATGGAAGGATAATCCTTACACGAGCTCCAAAAGGATCTCCGCTGTCCCCGTTATCCAGTAAAAGTTCGTAGTCTCCATGATACATCAGGTTCAGTCGTTTCATGCTGTTCCGGATACCGATGTGGCCGTCGTCTTCCTCGATGGCTTTCTTTTTGTCCTTTAGTGTTTCTAAAAGTTCCGGCGGAAAGCCCTGTCCATGGTCGGTGATATCCACCTGCAGATAAGGTTTTCTCTCCATGTCCCCTCTCTCCGTTTTTTGGATTTCGATTCGGATGCTTTGGTCATCAGGATTTACGCTGTGCTTTACGATATTTTCGATAAATGTGATCAGTAAAAGCGGAGGTACCATGGCCATCTCTTCATTCTTCTCTATGTTACATTCGTACTTACATTTATACCCGATCCGCAGATTCTGTATGTCCAGATAGGCTTTGATATGGGAAAGCTCGTATCTGACCGGGACGAAATCATGGGAAGCCTGAAAAAGGTATCTCAGGTATCTGGAGGTAAATAGTACCATGTCCTGTATATGTCCGGTATCCTCCAGAGCTGCCATGCTGCTGATGGTCGTCAGGCAGTTCAGGTAAAAGTGCGGGCGGATCTGATGCTGTAAAAAGGTGATCTGGAAACGCTGCTTCTCCAGT
The DNA here is from genome assembly GCA_017476305.1 of Lachnospiraceae bacterium. Lineage (GTDB taxonomy): Bacteria > Bacillota > Clostridia > Lachnospirales > Lachnospiraceae > Butyribacter. The sequence goes on along the minus strand of JAFVAA010000651.1, from coordinate 5,514 downwards.
TCATTTTCATAAATAGAGATTTTTAACTTTTTGATTTCATGCATCAGGGTTTTGAACTGCAGGTTTGCGGATTCTAATTCCCGGATACGGCTGCTCTGAAGATCGATCAAAGGTTCGATTTTGTTTTCATTTCCAGGTTCACTGTGGTTGATCTCGCCCAGATTTTTAGAAAACTCTGAAATCGGGCGGATGACCCGCTGGTAGATGAAGGAAGCATAAAACCCAATGGATACCAAAAGCAGCAGCCCGGCTATGGTAAATGCCAGTTCGAGCCAGAGCAGGTGGTTGTGGTCTAAGAAATTATTGATCCCGGCCTGGATGGTAAAGGAAGCCTGGCTCCTGGAAAAGGGAAAATCAAACCAGCTGTACAGGAAATGATTCTTTTTAAAACGGCTGGGCTTTGCGTACCCACCCCCCCCATTTTTCAAACAGCGTATTCTCTTCGCCAAGGACCTGGACGATACCATGTTTTCCGATGTCTAACATATGCAAAGGGGCTAAAAGATCTTTTACCTTACTGGTGCTGATAAAGATGCGATTTTGATAGGTGAAATAGTAATACAGGTACGGTTCGCTATTTATGGAAATGATTTTCCAGCTTCGGTTTTCCTGTCTGTTTTCTACAGAGGTGCGGGCATAGGTCTGTAACCCTATATAGTCTTCGTAGGTCATGGTTATGTTAGACAGGTTGTAGAAAATATCTTTTGCCTTGTTATAGTAGATATACTGAAAGTGTTCTCCGGTCAGGGCTTGGAAATTTTTCGCCCTGCTGCGTAAGAGGGAAGCCTTCACATAAGTCTCGTATGGCTGGTCAGAGGTATCCAGGTTCTCCAGATCCGAATCCTTTGTTGTGATAAATTCAGAAAATTCCTGTATCGCATCCAGGTTTTTCTTTAAAACGGTATGATAGTCCGAAATGTAAGTAGTAATATAGGAAATGCTCTGAGTCCTGATTTCATATAAGGCATAGATGCTTAGGGCGATACTTGCCAGGATGACAGGGATTGCAAACAGGATCAGACGGGGCAGGATGGACTCCACGGAGTATAGTTTGTGACTGCGCATAGTGTTTTCTCCTTCATGTTTCTTAGGAATCGGTCATAATGAACTTTCCGATTTTGCGAGTGACCATGCAACGCACCTTTGGTGCTGTGCATTTAAGGCATTGCTGCTCGCAAAATCGAGAAAGTGATGAATGACCGGCTCCTTACATCCTATTATATCAAAAGAGTGCTGCACTTTCCACATAAATATTTCAGAAACTTTTGCAGGAGAAAGATGGAAGGTTACAGATGGAAAAGTCTGAAAAGTACAATTTAGAAAACGTAAAAGTGCTATTTCAAAAAAGGAAAAAGGGTTAAGATGGGTTTATCAAAATTAAGGGGTCTTGGAAATGCCAGGATGGTTTTTCGGAGGAAAATGAAAGCAAAATATCAGGTTATTTCTATGAGAATCCTAAGGAAGGAGCAGCAGATATGAAAAAAGAAAAAGCGATCCAAAAGATAGGAGGGAAGGTCTATGAGTGATGGAGCAGGAACGAAGGTTGTGAAAAAGAAGCAGAGTTTTGGCGTCAGGTTCAAAAAGAGCCTGCCGATATATATCCTGCTTTTACCGTCTGCGGTTCTCCTGTTTTGCTTTGCCTATCTGCCTTTAGGGGGATTGGTGATGGCATTTCAGGATTTTTCCCCGGCGAAAGGGATTTTTGGGAGTCCGTTTGTGGGATTTAAACATTTTATCCAGTATTTTAAATCCTATCAGTTTCCGATCACATTGAAAAATACGCTGATTTTAAGTGTGTATGGAATGATTGTAGGATTTCCACTGCCGATTGCTTTGGCAATCATGTGCAACCAGATGAAAGAGAAGATGTTTAAAAAGGTCTTTCAGGTGACGACTTATCTTCCGCACTTTATTTCTACCATGGTCATGTGCGGACTGATTCTCATCATCCTTTCCCCGAACAATGGTCTGATCGCCAATATCGGCAGACTATTCGGACTGGAAATGCCGAACCTGATGGCGAGCGAGGGAGCATTTAAGCATGTGTATGTCTGGAGTGATATATGGCAGCACATCGGATGGGACAGCATCATTTACCTGGCTGCTCTTTCTGCGGTAGACCCTACCTATTATGAAGCGGCGACGATTGACGGTGCTACGACGATGCAGAAGGTCCGCTACATAGATATTCCGATGATCCTTCCGACGGCTATGGTGCTTTTGATCATGCGGGCAGGAAGCATTTTGGGGATTGGTTTTGAAAAAGTCTATCTGCTTCAGAACATCCAGAACAGCGGTGCGAGCGAGATTATCTCTACCTATGTTTATAAAATGGGTCTCCAGGGAGCACAGTACAGTCTGGCGACAGCGATTGGCCTTTTTAATACGGTGGTAAATGTTATCGTGCTTCTGGGAGTGAACTGGGTTTCTAAGAAAACGACAGAAACGAGCTTGTTATAAAAGGAAAGGAGGTTTTTGGTAATGAAGCTAAAGGGGAAGGATAAACGTCTGAATATATTATTTTATGTGATTGCCATTCTCATGATGATTGTCATTATCTATCCGCTCTGGTTCGTAGTGATTGCATCTTTTAGCAATCCGGCAGATGTGACGAGTGGAAAGGTCTGGCTCTGGCCGAAAAAGATAGATTTTGCGGGGTACAGGGAACTCTTCAAGCAGGCGCAGATATGGAAAAGCTATCTGAATACGATTTTGTATACGGTCATTGGTACTGCGATCGCCCTGGCAGTGAATATCCCCGCAGGATACGCTCTTTCCAGGAAGGATTTACTGGGGAGGAAGATCATCAATGTTTTTTATCTGATTCCGATGTTTGTAAACGGCGGGCTGATCGCTACCTACTTTGTGGTAAAAAGTTTTGGGCTTTTAGATTCTTTCTGGGTTATGGTCGTTCCGTTCTCGGTGTCTACTTATAACATCATCGTGGCGAGGACATTTTTTAAAAATACGATCCCGGAATCCCTGTGGGAGGCAGCCCAGATTGATGGCTGCGGTACGATCCGGTATTTCTTCCAGTTTGTGATACCGCTTTCGAAAGCAGTTTTAGCAGTAATCGGTCTGTGGACGGCGGTGGGACTTTGGAACTCCTGGTTCAATGCGCTGATCTATATCCAGAACGAAGATCTGCAGCCGCTGCAGCTTTTGCTAAGAAGGATCCTGATTACGAACCAGTCGCTTTTAGGTGCGGCAACCGGGACGACCGCTCAGGAGTTAAGGCAGCTTTCTGATATGATGAAGTACTGCTCGATCGTAGTATCTACCCTGCCGATCATGGTTCTGTATCCGTTCTTGCAGAAGTACTTTAACCAGGGTGTCATGATTGGTGCTGTAAAGGAATAAAAAAGAGTTCTAAAAAGTGCTAGTATCAGCACGCATTAGTGCTATTCATGACAGTCCGGCGGTTATATACTATATTTATCAAAAGGAAGCTTATCGGCAGATATTTTTGCTGACAAGTACATATTTCAGAAAAGGAGAAGATTTTATGAGAAAAAGAAAATTATGTGTGATGCTGGCGTTGACTTTGGCAGCAGGGAGTGCTCTGACTGCCTGTGGTGGTTCGGATAGCGGGACAGGAGGAAGTTCCGGCGGGGCAGGCAGTTCTGCAGGTTCAGATAGTTCGGGAGGCTCCGCGGGGTCAGGCGGTGCTTCCTATACTGTGTCTACCGTGCGCTGGGCTGACTGGGGAGAGGAGTATCATAAAGGCTTTCCGGATACATCGGCAAAAGATTTGGGAATTGATATTACATGGAATACGATTTTAAATTCAGACTGGGGAGATAAGAAAGCAGTGCTTTTGGCTGGTGGAGACCTTCCGGATGCATTTATGGGTTCCATCTGCTTTACAGAGTCAGATATCATGACGAACGAAGGTACGTTTATCGCATTGGATGATTATATTGATGAGAATATGCCGAATTTGAAGAAGATCATGGAAAGCGACCCTACCATGAAAGCGCTGGCAACTTCTTCGGATGGACATATCTATGGTCTTCCGGCTAAGAAACCTTGTCGTCCGACGGTGGCGAACCAGATGTTTATCAACAAGACCTGGTTAGATAACCTGAACCTGCAGATGCCGACGACTTATGAGGAGTTTGTGGATGTGTTAAGGGCATTTAAGGATGAAGATGCAAATGGAAATGGGGATCCGGATGATGAGATTCCTTATGGACGGGGATATGCGGATGCTGTGATGTTTTTCTGCCTGCCTTTTGGCACTAAGATTGGTGCAGACAACACTTATTCCATGGCGATGCAGGATGGAAAGCCGGTATTTCTTCCGACGACGGAGAATTATAAGGAGGGGATCAAATGGATGAGCGACTGCTATAAAGCAGGCCTGATTGATTCGGAAATCTTTACCATGGATGATTCCATGCGTGATGCCAAGCTGATGAGTGAGACACCGATCGTGGGATGTGCACCGGGATGGACAGCGGATGCCACCTTTGGCTCAAATGGAGATCAGTACGAGGCACTTCCGGCATTGAAGGGTCCGGACGGAGAAAGCTATATTTCTTCTGACCCGGAGCATTGGAACTACTCCCGTTATGAATTTGTAGTGACCAGCTCCTGCAAGGATCCTGCCAAGCTGTTACAGTGGGCAGATTCTTTCTATACGGATGATGCTTCCATCCAGAACTTCTACGGTGGATTCGGTATTGGCACCGAGAAGGATGAGTCTGCAGGAACGTATACGGTATTAGAGCCGCAGAATGGAGATTCTGCAGATACATATGCATGGATCAATTCCCTTCGTGACTTTGGACCAAAGTATGTAGCAGAGGGCTTTAATGACAAGGTGACGTATGCAGCGGAAAACGGAGATGCATCGAAACTGGCACTGGATAAAGATTTAGCGCAGTATGCAAAGCCGGCATATCCGAACGTAAGCTATACACCGGAACAGTTGAATACACTTGCGACTCTTTATGCAGATATCAGCTCTTATGTAGCCACTTCCCAGGCTTCCTGGGTGACATCCGGCGGTGTGGACAAAGAATGGGACAGCTACTTAAAGCAGTTAGACCAGATGGGGTATCAGGACTTCTTTCAGATTATGCAGGATGCATATAATACCTATCAGTCGAATCTGTAGGATGGGGATACTCGCTAAATGAGTATAAAAAATGGAAAAGGCGGCAAGAGAACAGGCTTGCCGCCTTTTTTAAAAGAAAATGGCAAGTTCGAATTTGAAACAGTTCCTGAATCAAAGAAAACAGAAAGTAGGTGTGGCAGATATGAATGTAAGGCTTTATGACGGGCCGATTGGCCTGCCGGTCATGACCGGTGCAGACCTGGTGCCGGCAAATGAGGAAAAAAAAGATATTTCTTTAAAACGGTGCGGGGATCTGGTAATGGAGATAGAAGGAAAAGAGGCATACGTTTATGATACGAATGTGAATTTGTCGAGAAGATGGGACAGGGAGTATTTGCCTGCGCTTTCGAGAACCCCTGTTGCCTATTTTGATTTTAGCGGGGAGGGCGAGG
>JAFVAA010000650.1 GCA_017476305.1 Lachnospiraceae bacterium | reverse complement strand
GCTCTCTCGGCAGGGAAAATGATTTTTTTAATGAGGCGCTGCTATACAAACTATTTGGTGTCAATGCTGAGCTGCTCATTGACCATGCATGGGGATTTGAACCCTGTACCATCGGGCTGATCAAGCAGTATGAACCGGTAAACAACAGCCTGAGCGAAGGACAGGTGCTTTCCCGCCCCTATACTGCAGAGGAAGCAAGGATTATCGTACAGGAAATGGCAGATACCCTGGCAATGAAGCTGTTCGAAAAAAAACTGGTCACAGACCAGATCGTTCTCCACATCGGATATGATATCAAGAACCTGAAGGATCCTGTATGCAGAGAATATTTCCACGGGGAAATAAAGACCGACCACTACGGACGCCTGGTGCCAAAGCATGCCCACGGAACAGAAAACCTCGAATTTTACAGTTCTTCTGCCAGGCACCTGACAGACGCTGCAAAAAAGCTGTATGACCGCATTACCGACCAGTTCCTTTTTGTGAGGCGCATTACGCTCTGTGCAAACCACGTCATAAAAGAAGATGCCGCAGAAAAGGAGCAAGAATACGAACAGCTCTCCCTGTTTTCTGCTGGTTTTTCGGAGGATGCCCTGGCATCTCCGGAAAAAGAACTCCGGAAAAAAATATTAGAACGGGAAAAAAACATTCAGAAAGCGATTTCGGAAATCCATAAAAAATATGGAAAAAATGCTTTGGTAAAAGGCATAGATCTGCTGGAGGGCGCCACAAAAACAGCACGGAATGCGCAGATTGGCGGGCATAAAAAATAGCAGAACCGGCAAAAATCATAATAAACAGAAAAAACAGACGTTTCAGCCAAACAATGGAAAGGGGAGGATGTGCATGAAAAACGATTTCCACCACTATGATGATATGCTCTATCTCCCACATCATGAACCGGATACCCGTCCCCGGATGCCGCTTTTAAAACGCGCCGCCCAATTTGCTCCTTTTGCCGCATTGAGCGGGTACGAAGAAGCCATAGCGGAAGCTGCACGCCTCACCGCAAAGAAACCGGAGCTTTCTGAAGACGCACGTTCCATCTTGGACTACAGGCTGCTGGAAATCACAGAACAGTTTCCAGCTGCTCCTGCCGTAAAGATCACTTATTACGTTCCAGACAAAAAGAAAGAAGGCGGAACACTCTCCACCCTCTTTGGAAAGATCAAACAACTCGATAAAGTCCACCGTAAGATACGAATGGAAAATCAGATAGAGATTCCCATCGATGACATCCTGGAAATCTCACCTGACAAAACAGATACAGATGGCGAATAAAGCTCAAGAAAAATTATTTTAATTCCAAAGCCTTCTCATCTAAAATCTCCAGAATTTCTTCCTTTGTATAAGCGGTCTGCTCTCTATCATCAAAAAACAAACGTAATTCATAAATCATCGCTTTTTTAATAGCAGCAAGCTCTTTCTCAGTTCTTTCTTCCATTCTTTTCACCTCCCTCCTATACTGCCCTGATACCTCACACAGCTTTCCCTGCATAACCATAATTTGCCTCAACTAATCTAGTATATCATATTAAAGAATTTTTTTAAAGTAGCATTTTTCTTTCGCGCCACGTAAGAAAATCCTCTCTCCTTCTGCTTTCGCCAACGACCAGACCGTTCCTTAGTACATGCTTCGCCAGATTTTACGTCTCTTTGCCTCTGCTTTTAACTCCTCCCTGAAATCCGGATGTGCAATCGAGATCAGATCCCTCGCCCTCTCCCATGTCGATTTTCCCTCCAGATTCACGACACCGTACTCGGTCACGATAAAATAGACCTGACTTCTCGGTGAGGTAATAATATCCCCGTCGAACTGCGGCCGGATTCTCGAATGAATCTCCCCATCCTTCCCTTTATATACGGAACTCATACAGATAAATGCTTTCCCGCCTCTGGATGCCGATGCTCCCACCAGAAAATCAAGCTGTCCTCCCGTCCCGCTGATCTGCCTGGAACCCGCACTTTCTGCTGCCACCTGCCCATACAGGTCCACCGCCACACAGCTGTTGATCGATACCATATTATCCAGCTGTGCTATGACATTCGGACTATTCACATATTCCAGCGGATATGCCGCAATTCCGTGATTGTCATCCAGCCATTCATAAAGTTCTCTCGAACCAATAGCACAGCCAAAAACGCCCTTTCCCGGATCTATATTTTTCTTTTTATTTGTCAGTTTCCCCTGACGGTACAGATCCAGATACGCATCTGTACAAAGCTCTGTATGCATCCCTAAATCCTTCAAATTCGAACTTGCGATAATCTCACCGATAGCATTCGGCACACTCCCGATGCCAAGCTGTAAATTTGCCCCATCCACAATATACGGTATGATATGCTCCGCAATCTTCCTGTCAACCTCCTTTGGTACAATCGGCATGACATTTTTAAAAGGCTCATGCTCCCCCTCTACGATATAATCCACCTCGGAAATATGAATACACTCATCATATCCCCCGTGGATTTTCGGCATATCCTCATTCACCTCTACGATGACAATATCTGCCTTTCGGCAAATAGGACCAGCCACACCGGTATTCACCGAAAAATTGAAATACCCGTGTTTATCCATCGGAGATACACTGACCATCACCACATTCACTTTTATAAAAAATTCATAATATGCCGCATTGTTATGAAATACCGTCGGAATATAATAACAGAGCTCCCTGTCACATAACTTTCTTTCATAAGAGGAACAATGCCAGCTATGATAGATAAAATGCTCCCTGTCCGGATCACACTCTGCCGTCTCAATCGGTCCTACGATCAAATTTCCCCGAATCTTTACATCCCACAGCTCCTCTTTTCTGTTTGCCAAAGCTCTGTCAAGAAGTACAGGCATCCCTAAAGAACTCGTATAATCCACCCAGTCTCCGCTTTTTACTACCGATACTGCTTCCTCCGGTGTCCTGAGTTTTTCCTGATACTCTCCCGAATAATCATTTAGCATATCATTCCCTCTCTCTACTTTTTTCCTGATTTAAAAACGTAATCATTCATGAGCCAGCCGGACGTCCATCCCGACTGCTTATCCCCATCCTCATATAGCAAACGATAAAAGTATTTTTATTTTTGTCGTTCACTATAAATATTCCTGAATCTGCTCCTCCACTCTTTTCACTTCCTCATAAAACTCCCTCGCAGAAATCAGCTTACATCCCTGCCCTCTGATAATGAGCTGCTCCAATCCATCGGAAGTTGCCACCGTTACATCATACTCCCTTCCGATTCTATGTGCCAGCTTTTCAATATATTCATCTGCCGTCTCTGCCTCCTTCGTATAGACGACATGAATATTATGATAGTCATACATCTGACCAAGGTTCCCTTTCACCTTATATGCATCAAAAACTAAAATAAGTGTACATTTCTGATATCCCTGGTAGTTGCACATAATATCCATCAGCTTACTGCGCGCTCCGTCAATATTCGTCTTTGCCAGCTCATTTAACTCCTCCCAGGCAAAAACAATATTATACCCATCCACTAAAAGATATTTTTCCCTGTTAAAATTCGATACACTCTTTTTCTTTCCAGATGATGTCTGTGCAGAAACTACCCGCTTCTGTTTTTTATAAGGATGCTTATATTCATTTTTCCGGTTCGCATAGGCTGTCTTTCCTAAAATCTGAAGCACCTCTTCCTCTCCCATAAAATACTCTTCCTTTGGAGCCGGTCTTTCTCTGGAAAATACAGGCGTGCCCGCCTCCTCCATTTCCCCGTCCTCCTCATCGTACACAGACAGCGGCATATGCATATACTGCTCCACTTCATACCAGGGCACGATAAATCCCGCCCCATGACTGCAGAAAACAGAATCCGGTGTATTTTTCGGATCCAGTTCCGGATCATAATGGGAGTTTTCCCAGATTTCCTCCGCATTATGACAAGGGTAATATCCCTTTAGGCTACAGCCAAGCTTTCCCTTCCCCTTTGTATAGGAATGAACCTCCCTGCTGTAGTTTCGCATCGTCGAGACAGGTGCATAACCGCATAAAATACTGATATCGCCCATACTCTCCGGTGCTCTCACCTTCCCGGAAAGCTTTTCCATATCAGT
>JAFVAA010000649.1 GCA_017476305.1 Lachnospiraceae bacterium | reverse complement strand
GAACTTTCGTTGGCAGATTGACAAAGGAGATGGAAAAGGAAGTCGGATTCAATCTGGATATCGTGCAGGCGGCAAGCCATGATACCGCTTCGGCTGTGGTATCCGTTCCTGCAGAGGAAAAGGATTTTCTTTATATCAGTTCCGGAACCTGGTCTTTGATGGGAGTGGAGCGTGAGGAAGCGGATTATTCCGAAGAAAGCAGAATCCATAATTTCACGAACGAGGGCGGATATGAATACAGGTACCGGTATTTGAAAAATATCATGGGCCTCTGGATGCAGCAGTCTGTGAAAAAAGAATATGAAAATAAATATTCTTATAACGAACTATGGGAGATGGCAGAAAAGAGCGGATTTGGTGTAACGATTGATGCAAATGATGAAAGACTTTTAGCACCGGAGAGCATGATTCAGACGATTCAGGAACTATGTAAGGAAAAAGGAGAGAAGATTCCGGAGACTCCGGGTGAGGTGGTGAATGTCATCGCACACAGCCTGGCAGAGTGCTATAAAAAGACGGCAGAGGAAATCGAAGCTCTGACCGGGAAGAAGTATCCGGTGCTTCATATCGTAGGAGGCGGTTCGCAGGCAGATTATCTCTGCCGGCTGACAGCGAAAGCCACGGGAAAAAAGGTGCTTGCCGGTCCGATGGAGGGCACAGCGGTTGGAAATCTGGTAGTGCAGATGATCCGGGACAAAAGCTACCGGAATATCCATGAGGCAAGAAAAGCGGTAGGGGAGTCTTTTGAGGTGAAGAAATATCTGCCGGAATGATTGTCGGTATTTGAAAAATAAATCAGATAGATTTTATAAATATTTGACTACAGAATTTAGTTGTGACTAGTATATCGTTTTTTAATAACCTGGACTAAATGATTTCTGAAAAAAATCCATATATGAAAGATTTTTGCAGATATCATAAGTCCAGCTAATTAAAAATCTCAATACTAGGAAAATAAAGGCTATGATTTTATTTTGAGATCAGGAAAGGATGGTAACAGTTATGGCAAAGACAGAGCGTTATGAAGAAGCAAAAAAGGTATACAAAGCAAATGGGGTGGATACGGACAAGGCAATCGAGATCCTAAAAAATGCAGCCGTTTCCCTGCACTGCTGGCAGGGGGATGATGTGACGGGCTTTGATCAGGACGGTCCTTTGACCGGAGGCATTCAGACGACGGGGGATTATCCGGGAAAGGCAAGGACACCGGAGGAGCTGATGCAGGATATGGAAAAGGCGATGGAGTTCATGCCGGGAAAAAAGAAACTGAATTTGCATGCCAGCTATGCAATCTTTCAGGATGGAGAGCGGGTGGACAGGGATCAGTTAGAGCCAAAGCATTTTGAAAAGTGGGTGGAATTTGCTAGAAAACATAATATGGGAATCGATTTTAATCCGACTTTTTTCTCACATGATAAGGTCAAGGACGGGCTGACACTTTCAAGTCCGGATGAGGAAACGAGAAAATTCTGGATCCGACACGGGAAAGCATGTATCCAGATTTCAGAATATTTTGCAAAGGAAACGGGAGTGCCATGCGTGATGAACATCTGGACAGGGGGACGGATATAAGGATGTTCCGGCAGACCGGATGGGACCGAGGCTCCGGTATAAGGATTCCATTGAGCAGATTTTATCCGAACCGTTCGATAAAAATTTAGTAAAGCCGTGCGTGGAATCCAAGGTATTCGGAATCGGGGTGGAGTCCTTTACGGCAGGCTCTGCGGAGTTTACATTAAGCTTTGCTGCGACACATGAGGGATGTTTACCTCTGATGGATAACGGACATTACCATCCGACGGAGTTCGTATCGGATAAGATTCCGGCACTTTTATGCTTCTATCCGGAGATCGCACTGCACATTACCCGTCCGGTGCGCTGGGACAGTGATCATGTGGTTCTTTTTGATGATGAAACGAAGGAGATGGCAAAGGAGATCGTCAGAAATGATGCCCTTGGCAGAGTGTATATGGCACTGGATTTCTTCGATGCGAGCATCAACCGCATTTCTGCGTGGACGGTGGGCTTCCGGAGCTGGCAGAAAGCACTTTTATCTGCACTTCTTTCACCGCATGAGGAGTTAAAGAGGCTGCAGGAGGAGAACAGACTTACGGAGCTGATGGTCAGACAGGAGGAATTAAAGACACTTCCATTTGGGGATGTGTGGAATGAATACTGCGTGGAGTGCGGCGTACCTGTGGACGGGGCATGGTTTGATGAAGTAAAGAAGTATGAGGATGAGGTGCTTTCGAAAAGAGATTAGTATATTATATGAATTTATTTTGAGAAAAAGTGCATTATTCCCTGGCCACTTAGAAAAGCAGTATTGTCTTTTAATTATACGGTGGTATCATGCGAATGATATGTGGGTTTCGTTAGAATTCGTTGGTATAGGTTACAATTTTTAGGAAAGCAGGATTGATATTTTAGGTTTATGTCAAATGCAAACAATAGAAATGGAATGATAGAAAGCGAGGATGATTTCAAATGAAATTTTTAGATGCAGAGTTTGTAAAAGGATTTATTCGTATGGCAGATGATGGATGGAATCAGGGCTGGCATGAAAGGAACGGTGGAAATTTATCCTACCGGATAAGGCCTGAGGAAGTAGAGGAAGTAAAGGAAAATTTAGAGCCAAAGGAGTGGCAGGAAATCGGAACGACCGTGCCGGAGCTAAAGGGAGAATATTTCTTAGTGACCGGCAGTGGAAAATATTTCCGAAATGTGAGCATCAAACCGGAGGATTCCATCTGCATGATCGAGCTGGATGAAAAGGGGGAAAATTACCGGATCGTATGGGGACTCGTAAACGGCGGCAGACCTACCTCTGAGCTTCCGAGCCATCTGATGAATCATGAGGTGAAGAAGCTTGCTACGGATGGAAGATACCGGGTAGTATATCATGCACATACGACAAATCTCATCGCACTTACCTTCGTGCTTCCTTTAAAGGATGAGGTGTTTACCAGGGAACTCTGGGAGATGGCGACGGAGTGTCCGGTGGTATTCCCGGATGGAGTGGGCGTGGTGCCGTGGATGGTGCCGGGCGGCAGAGAGATTGCGGTAGCTACCAGTGAACTGATGAAAAAGTATGATGTGGCAGTATGGGCGCATCACGGGATGTTTGCCACGGGAGAGGATTTTGACCTGACCTTCGGGCTGATGCATACGGTAGAAAAGTCAGCAGAGATTTTGGTGAAAATGCTTTCCATGCGGTCGGATAAGCTGCAGACGATTACTCCGGATAATTTCAGGGATCTGGCTAAGGACTTTCAGGTGACATTGCCGGAGAGGTTTTTGTATGAGAAATAGGTATAGACATCTTTGGTAAAACAATGAATAAACAAAAAATATAATAGGAGTTTGCGGGCCGATGGGCAGCAAATCTGTTACGAAAAACTGTAGCGGATTTCTGCCCTTTTTTGCGTTGTAGTATCTGCTTTATGATAATGATATGAATATTTTTGAAAAAATATTGACATCATGTCAATTGATATGTATAATACAATTATTGACACGATGTCAGCTAAGAATAAACTTGGATGCGGAAAAGGGCATAAATCGTCCGGGGGACGATTGTTCTGCGCAGACTAAAATGAAAAGGAGACTAGGAGATGTTTAAAGGAACACCGGAACTTATTGCACAGCGAAGAGAGGAAATCATTAATGCCTGTGAGCAGCTTTATCAAACAATGAGTTTCAGGGAGATTACATTGAAAGAGATTGGGAATGTTACATCTTTTTCCAGACCGACGATCTATAATTATTTCCAGACAAAGGAAGAGATATTTCTGGCACTTTTTGAACGGGAGTATGACCGTTGGAATGAGGTACTGATTGAAATAATGGAAGGCTATGAAGAATTAAGTAAGGATGAACTTGCATCGAAGATAGCCGGTTCCCTCGCTGAGAGGGTACAGCTTTTGAAACTGTTGTCCATGAACAATTATGACATGGAGGCGAACAGCCGTCTGGAGCTGCTTACATCCTTTAAAAAGGCTTATGGTGCTTCTGTGAAAAATATCTGCAGACTGCTTGAAAAGTTCTGCCCGGAGATGACGGTGGAAGAAATTCAGAACTTTATCTATATCTTCTTCCCGTTTATGTTTGGGATCTATCCGTATACGGCAGTAACAGACAAACAGAGGGAAGCAATGAAGCAGGCAGATGTGGACTATGTTTATCAGTCAGTCCAGGAAATTACCTATGCATGTCTGATTAGGCTGCTGGGAGAGAAATAAAAATATAAGGAGGATTTTACAATGGTAAACTTATTAAATCAGGGGCTTGTTTGGAATTTTTGAAGAAATGGAGAGGAGAACAGACGATGAAATATACAAAACTTGGAAATTCAGACCTGAATGTATCCCGTATCTGTATGGGGTGCATGGGCTTTGGAGATGCCGCAAGAGGACAGCATAGCTGGACAATCGATGAGGAGCATTCCCGTGAAATCATAAAGAGGGGACTGGAGCTGGGTGTTAATTTCTATGACACCGCTATCGCTTATCAGAGCGGCACGAGCGAGCGGTATGTAGGCCG
>JAFVAA010000648.1 GCA_017476305.1 Lachnospiraceae bacterium | reverse complement strand
ATGTATTACATACGTGTCAGCCATTATTATCATTCTTCAGCAGAATATACACTACAAGTAATCTTCGAAGAAGAGGGTGATGGATTTGAAGAAGAACCGAACGATGAATTGAGTACACTGGCAACGGACATATCTGTTAATACAGTATATACAGGAAATCAGACCCATTCACAAGATATAGACTATTATAGGTTCTCGCTTCCGAAGAAAGGAAAATTGTGGGTAAATTTTTCACATAAGAAAATGAATGATTCTACCAGCTTTTGGAAGGGATATCTTATGGACGATAACGAAGGATTCCTGGCAGAATTTACTTCTACTGGTGAGACTGCGAAAATTTTGTCTGATTTGGTCAGGGTGCCGAAGGGAGACTATTATATACGGATCGAGTCGGATTATTGGTCGAATGAGGACTATTCATTTATGGTAAACTATAAGCCGGAAGGGGCAGGAGCAGAAACAGAAGTCAATGATGATTACGACTGTGCTACAGAAATTCCATTTAGAAAAGAGCTGACGGGGAATATCCAGAGTTGGGAGGATGTTGATTTCTACAAGTTCCGGTTAAATGCGAGGTCAACTGTTAGGTTACAATTCCACCATAAGAAGAATGACCAGGAGACAAGTTTTTGGACTGTAGAACTGCATGACGCTAATTCCAGCGAACCATTAATCAGCACAGAAGAACGTACAAGTACATATATCAGCGGAACGGATGCGGAGGATATTCCTATTATCTGGACTAATATTCCAAAAGGCCTATATTATATCAAGGTGTATCGCGATTATTATAGCAATGCTGACTACAGACTGTTTCTGGACAGGTAGAACAAATCAGAAAGGAAAATCATCCTGATTTGTTCTAACAGGATAACAGACTGTTGCTCTGCCTGTGTAATATCATCCACTATGACATGGGTAGGCATTTTTCTTTTGTATTTCCGTCTTGCAAGACCTTATGACTAGGCAGGAGTATCATTATGCCCTGCTGTCTGTCCTCGCCCTACCAGAAGCAGTCCGATAGTCTTAGCATGATATTTCTCGCTCACCGGAACAGATGATGCAGTCGCAAACTGAATTTTATAAAAAGTCGGAGTTTTGCTGCGTTTCTTCTGTTCCGGTTTATAGCGTATCTGCTAAAGCGGTTCAAATACCGTACATCCTCGAATGCTATAAAAGCGTGTCCGTTCTGTCGAATGGATAAGTGCATTGGTCTCTGTAGAAACTGCGGCACTCTCTTGTGGTTTTATTATTTTTGGTTTGTACCTTTCCGGCATCCAAATGAGCCGCCTCTATGGCACGCTCTTCCATATAATCTTTCAAAGGAACTCTCCCGCGATTCTTTTTTACAATCTATGCAAAAATCACGGGGAGGTTTCACATAGTTAAAAATAACGCAAGGAAAAATCCAACCCACACTTACATTCTTGTTATAAAGGAACTTGTAATTTGAAACAAAAAATCATATAATGTATTCAAAAAGCAGGTTAGACTATTGTTTACAATTAGAAGGAATGGAGTAATTAAGAAAATGATTTGAGTATAGTAGATTTGGCTAGGAAACAAAGGGGCGAGTGGAGACAATGGCAATAGATAATGACAAATTATCAGATCTTGAGGCAAATAAAAGAAATAGAAAAGTGGAGATTACAGAATTAGCAATTTCAAAGATACCTTTTATAAAATATTGTGAGATACCCGAGGAGCATTATATAGCACTACAGGAAATTGCTAAAGAAGTGCTTAGAATTTCAAAGAGCAGAAACAATGGAAATGAGGTAGCAATCACTTATGACCTGGATAGTCCTAGTCTTGCCATGCAAGGGGAACATTATATTGCAGTTGCATTTGGAGATGAAAATTCCGTTGATCCCCGGTCAGATACAGCATCAAATCACATTATTATGTCAGCTAAGGGAAGTGTGGTAGTGATTTCGCATAACCATCCAAATCTTTCTAAAATATCTTTGGAAGATGCAATGTATCTATTGCAGTATGCTTCGATAAAAATGATTGTCGTAGTTACGAACCGGGGACATATCAGTTATGTCGTAAAAACGAAGAAGTATAATAGAACAGGTGCTATGGAGATCATGAGAGAAGCGGTTGACAGACATAACCATGCAAAGAACTTAAAAGAAAAGCAGGATGCGAGTGCTTATTTTATGAAAAATTGTTATAAAGTTGGGATCATATACGAAGAACACTAGAATGGAGGTTGATAATATGAAGCCATATAACTGTATTTTAAGTGAAAAACCGGATGCATTGGATGGGGCAATTGAGTGGCTGGATGCAGAACTCAAAAAATCAAATATGGAAAATGAGGCTGCTAAGGAGGTAGAATGTCATATTCGACCATTTGTGATAGAAATTGCGAAGAAACAGGGAATTTTGGTAAAAGATAGAGAAAAATGATAAAGTTTGCCTGAGGATACTTAATATAAAAGGGGAAAGTGATTTCATTTTCTTGTGCGAAAAGCTATTTAGGGCAGAAAATGTTAAAAATATTTTCTGCTCTTTTTGTATAGAAGAATTATAAATGTTATGCATTGTTTATGTTATTTACAATGAAGACAATGAGAGTATTCCTAGTATAACATTTTTTAAATAACTATGCTATATATTCTTTCTATATATAGTATAATAGATTTATACCCATGAAGGGAGGCAAATACTATGGGGAGAAAAGCAACCACTATTAACCTTGCAGCGGAGAATAGAGAATACCTTGAATCTCAAACCCACTTTCAAACTGGTGAGGCAATCCCAATGGTAAGCGTGGTTCCCGGAGCAATCTCTGCAGGTGTTTTACCCGCACCGTCTTTTATATAATATAGTTCCTGCTCCCAATTCCAGAATACTACTTTAAAAATCAAAACAGATGTGGTATTATCTATTATTGTAAATGCAAATACTTTATTCGAAAGGACATGAAAATGTTATTTAAGACACAGCCCGCAAACGCGGGATTAAATATTATTATCGTCGGCTGTGGAAAAGTAGGCTCTACGCTCGTGGAGCGTCTGACCGGCGAAGGTCATGATGTAACGATCATTGACGAAGATGCCGAGCGCATTCAGGAGCTCGCTGACTACTACGATGTCATGGGCATCGTCGGAAACGGAGCCAGCCATAGTATTCAGGAGGAGGCAGGAATCCAGAATGCCCATCTTTTTATAGCAGTCACAGAATCCGATGAACTGAATCTTTTATGCTGTATCATCGCCAAACAGGACAGTGACTGCTCGACGATCGCCCGAATCCGCACCCCCGACTACATCAAGGATGCTTCCTATCTGTGTGAACGTCTGGGACTTGCCATGGTCATTAACCCGGAACTGGAGGCATCCAGAGAAGTTGCCAGACTTCTATATCTGCCTGCCGCATTAGAAATCAATTCCTTTGGGCATGGCAAGGTAGAGCTGATTAAAATAAAAATTGCAGAGGACAACCTGCTTGCCGGACTGACCATCGTAGAATTCAGTAAAAGGTACAGCTCCAATATCCTTATCTGCGCTATCGAGCGAAATGGAGAGGTCTTTATTCCTTCGGGAAACTCCCACATTGAGCAGGGGGACATGATTTCCTTCCTCGGAAGCAGAGAGGATGCCGCTGGCTTTCTTTCTACTATCGGTTTCCAGACACATAAGGTAAAAAACACCATGATCATTGGTGGCGGGAAAGCATCCTACTATTTGGCAAAACAGCTTTTGCAGATGGGAATTGATGTAAAAATAATCGAGCAGAACAGAAAACGCTGTGAGGAGCTTAGTATCCTTCTGCCAAAAGCTATCATTATCAATGGAGACGGGACAGATCAGGAGCTTTTGGTCGAAGAAGGAATCGATCATATCGAGTCCTTTGTTCCGCTTACCGGAATTGACGAAGAAAACATCATGCTGACACTATACGCCAGACAGGTTTCGGATGCGAAGGTCATCACAAAAATCAACCGCATGACCTTTAAAAATGTAATCGACCAGCTGGAATTAGGAAGCGTATTTTTCCCAAGATACATTACAGCAGAAAAAATCACCGCATATGTACGTGCTAAAAAAGCATCCATAAACAGTAATGTGGAAACGCTTTATCACATGTTCGATTCCAAGGCAGAAGCGATTGAATTTCGTGTCAACGAGCGTTCCGAGGTGACAAATATTCCACTGATGGATCTGCCGTTAAAGAAAAATCTTTTAGTTGCCTGTATCATCCGAAACGGGCTCCCCATCATCCCCACCGGCCGGGATGACATTCAGATCGGCGATACCGTAATGATCGTAACGACGCACACAGGATTTAATGACCTGCAGGATATTTTAGCTTAACTAGTGCAGCATTTCCTAAATAACCGGCTCTATTTTTAAAACGCTGCACCAGATGGAGGAAATAAAAATGAATGGTTCCATCATCCGATACATACTCGGATATGTACTTAAATTAGAAGCAGTACTCATGCTGTTTCCCTGTATCACAGCAGTCTGCTACGGAGAAAAGGAAGGCTTTTCCTACCTCGCCGTGGCAGTCTTTACTTTTTTGCTTGGCTTTTTCATGAGTTTAAAAAAACCGGGAAGCTCTGTTTTTTACCTGAAAGATGGATGCGTAGCGACCGCACTGAGCTGGATTTTTCTTAGTATCTTTGGGGCAATTCCATTTCTTCTGACCAGGGAAATTCCGGCAGTCGAGGATGCCCTTTTCGAAACGGTTTCCGGCTTTACGACTACAGGTGCTTCCATTCTGGGTGATGTAGAAGCCCTCTCCCACGCTTCCCTTCTGTGGCGCAGTCTGACACATTGGATTGGCGGGATGGGAGTTCTCGTATTTTTGCTGGCGATCATTCCACTGAGCGGTGGCTCAAACATCAACCTGATGCGCGCAGAAAGCCCGGGACCATCTGTCGGAAAGCTGTATCCAAAGGTGAAAAATACCGCCAGAATTCTCTATATGATTTACTTCGGCATGACCATTCTTCAGTTCATTCTGCTTTTAGCCGGACATATGCCTTTATTTGATGCCGTATGCACCAGCTTTGGTACAGCAGGTACCGGAGGATTCGGGATAAAAAATGACAGCTTTGGTTCTTATTCCCCTTATTTACAGTGGGTGACTGCCATTTTTATGATTTTATTCGCCGTAAATTTCAACGCTTACTATTACATTCTCTACCGGAAATTTAAGCAGGCTTTTCAGATGGAGGAGGTCAGATATTATTTTATCATAGTCTTTGCAGCAACTGCCTTTATCACCGTAAATATTCTCCCACAAACAGGTAGTGTATTTGAGGCATTGACACAGAGCATTTTTCAGGTTGGATCTCTCGTGAGCTCCACAGGCTTTTCCAGTACCAACTATGATACCTGGCCATATGCCCGTAAAACTGTCCTTGT
>JAFVAA010000647.1 GCA_017476305.1 Lachnospiraceae bacterium | reverse complement strand
TATATGAAGATATACAGAAAAAGAAGAACGTTATATATTTTGTTGGTACTGTCAGCAATACTCTTTTTGGTAATGGGAATTTATTATAGGTTTGTGATAAAGGGTGCAAACTTTGGGCCTGCAAAAGAAATGGAAAAGCCGGATTCTCTGCTGATGAAGTATATGTCTTTGATTGAACAGGAAAAGTATGAAGAAATGTATGATATGACTGTTATGGCGAAACAGAAAGACACGTCAGATAAAGATGTGGAGATGCAAAGGTTTATCGAGAGAAACCAGAAGATCTATCAGGGAATATCAGCTAAAAACATAGAAATATCAGATGTTTTGACGGAAGAAAACGAGGATGGTGTGACGGTAGTTTATTTACTAAAAATGGATACGGTTGCAGGAGAGATTTCATTTCAGAATGAAGCAGACTTTGAAAAAATTGATGGGCATTATTATTTATTGTGGGATGATCATATGATTTTTCCAGAACTTGACAGCAGTACGAATGTATCTGTCAAGTGGAGTGCGGCAAAGCGTGGGGAAATTTATGACCGCAAAGGCAGGATGCTTGCAGGAAAGGGAACAGCATCCTCGGTCGGAATTGTTCCCGGAAAGTTGGAGAACAGAAAAAAGTCCTTGAAAAAAATTGCAGATTTGTTAGAGATGAAATCCGATGACATAGACAAAAAGTTATCTGCAAAATGGGTGAAAGATGATTCCTTTGTGCCTGTTGCCACTCTGCCAAAAATCATGGAGTCCGATCTGCTTAAGTATGAACCGGAGAAAGGCGTTTTACAGGAAAAAGAGAGACAGGATCATCTGTTAGAAATCGCCGGTGTGATGATAATAGATACAGAAATACGCACTTATCCTATGAAAGAGGCGGCGGCACATCTGATCGGATATGTGCAGGGCGTGACAGCAGAAGATTTGGAGAAACATGATGGAGAGGGCTATCGTTCTACCAGCGTGTTAGGGCGTACCGGCATGGAGGGACTGTTTGAAAAGGAATTGAAAGGAGAGGACGGCTGCAGTATATGTATTGTAGATGAAGACGGAAAAGTACAGTCGGAACTGGCGACAAAATTCAGGGAAGATGGAGAAAACATACAGCTTACTATTGACAAGGATCTGCAAGGTCTGTTATACGAAGAATTCAGGGATGACAGGGGATGTTCTGTAGCCCTTGATCCAAAAACAGGGGAAGTATTAGCCTTAGTCAGCACTCCGTCCTATGACAACAATCTTTTTATCAGTGGGTTGTCAGGAGAAAAGTGGGATCAGTTAAATAATGATGATGACAAGCCATTATATAACAGATTCCGTGGTGTATGGTGTCCCGGTTCTACATTTAAGCCGGTCATCGCTTCTATCGGGCTTGACAGGGGATGCCTTGATCCGAAAAAAGATTATGGAAGTGAAGGACTGTCATGGCAGAAAGATGAATCCTGGGGAGGCTATCAGGTTACAACATTACATACTTATTCACCGGTCAATGTAAAAAATGCCCTTGTCTATTCTGATAATATCTTTTTCGCAAAGGCGGCATTAAAGATAGGAGCAGGGAATCTGGAGCAGTCTTTGCAGGAAATTGGTTTTGGAGAGGAAATACCATTTGAAATATCCATGACAAAATCAAGTTATTCCGGCACAGATAAAATAGAAACAGAGATTGGATTGGCAGATACGGGATACGGACAGGGACAGGTCCTTATAAATCCTCTGCACCTTGTGTGCATCTATACGGCATTTCTGAATCATGGAAATATGTTAAAGCCCTTTTTGTTATTTGATGAAGGAAGGGAGCCTGAAATCTGGATTGAGCAGGCATTTCTTGAAGATAGCGTAAAAGAGGTAATGGAAGGATTAGAAGGAGTAGTGAATGAAGAAGGGGGAACCGGATATTATGCACATCGCCTGAACAGGGATTTAGCAGGCAAAACGGGAACGGCAGAACTGAAAGGCTCAAAGGAAGATAAGAATGGTACGGAAATAGGCTGGTTTTCTATATTTACAACAGGTGAGGAAGAAAAACCGGTGCTGATCTTAAGCATGGTGGAGGATGTAAAGGGAGAGGGAGGCAGCGGATATGTCGTCAGGAAAGATACGGAGGTATTAAGAAAATATTTTATGCTCATGGACAGTTAGATTTTCCATCATTCTGGTGTATGATGCCTAATCACGCATTATATGCCAGAATGATTGGAAAATGTTACTGTCTATGAGTTTTTGATCTGGAGGAATAATGATGTGGCGAAAATATGGAATGGCAGCTATCTTGGCTTTAATATGCTTTTCTGGCTGTAGTGGGCAGGTGGACAAAAGTGTTGTGAATGAAAGAAAAGAAAAAATACAGGAGCAGGCAGGAATATCGGAGATGGAGGAAACTGAAATCACAGATGAAGTGACAGAAGATAAATCTGTCCTGGAGAAAGGATATAATCTGCCTGTTGACAGTACGGTCTGGAACGAAGAAAAAAATATCATAGTAGATATATTAAAAAAGACGGAAACTCTTTATAGAAAATGCAGACCGGATGCTTATGGGAACATGATTTTAACGGATAAAATAGCAGAGAAGATGCTAAATGTCATATCGGAAGATGGAACACCGGCATATTTCAAGTTATATACCGGCATGTGGAAATGGAAGCAGATGGATTCTTTTCTGAAGGAAATCAAAAAAGGAAATCGTTCTAAGATAAGTGTGTGTGAACTTCATGAGGATGGGGGCATCTCAAGGGAAACCTTTCATTATGATGGTTCTGATTTATATGTTTTGTATTCAAACTGTATTTGGAATGAGGAAGGAGAGCCTGAGCTTACGACCATTTCTTATAACAGGATAAAGAGGTGGGATTATACCAGGAAGGGGTGGTTCCTCTATGAATTGTGTGTGCCGGAGTATCCCGAAGTGACGGAGATGGTAGATGGCTGCTGTATGTTCCGTGTGAAAAGGCAGAAGAAAAAATACCTTGCATTTGCTGAAAAGTATCTGATACCGATCGGGTATCAGGGGAACAATCTTTTTTGCAGCAATTGGGATGAAGAACATATACAAAACATTGATTACAATGCCCTATATGAATTTTTATATCAGATAGAATATAAGAAACAACTTGTGCTTCCGGAAAATAAGGAATGGATGGAGAAGAAGGAATTTGAGGCCCTTATTTCTTCCTATCTTCCTGTTTCGCATGAACAGATCAGAAAGTATGCAGTATTTGATAAAAAGAAAAAGGGTTATCTTTGGTGTCGGCTAGGGTGTTTTAATTATACTTTGAGCTTCGTGTACCAGTCCATACCGGAAATAACAGAAATACGGAACTGTGAAGATGGAAGTTTAGAACTAACGGTAGATGCAGTCTGTGAATCTTTGTATGATGATAAGGTGTTTAGTCATGTTGTGAAGATCAGGGTATTGGAAGATGGTCACATACAATTCATAGGCAATCGTATGAAAGGCAAAGGATACGTATCCCTTCCAGAATATCAGTATCGTTTAGGCAAGAAAAAGGAAGATTATTGACTTTATACTGTTCTGATATTATAATATTATTACAAATGTAAGAAAAGAATGGTCTATATACATTTTGGGAGGACGATATGATGAAACAACTACCGCAGATCAGTGAATCAGAATTTAAGGTGATGCAGATTGTATGGAAGTACGCACCGATCAGTACAAATGAGATAACGGAACATTTAAGGAAACAGACTGATTGGGGTGTGAAAACGATACATACCTTGATCAAACGGCTTGTAAATAAAGGAGCTTTAACTTATGAAAAAGATGGAAGGATGTTTGTCTACACACCGCTTGTGGACGAAGATGCGTATATCATGCAGGAGAGCAGACACTTTTTAGGACGTTTTTTTGGTGGCAATATTTCGGAAATGCTATCGGCTTATGCTGAAAACGGCGGGCTTTCTGAAAAAGATTTTTCTGAATTGCAGAAAATCTTATCAGAACACAGGGTACTGTAAATAAATAACTTGCATCAGGGATTCCAAAGGAATCTTCGTTTCCAAAGATTCCTTTGGAATAAGGAGAAACTGCATGGAAGAATATTTTATGATATTTTTAGTCGGCAATATTTTTATCAGTGTATTTATCGGTTTGTTTTTGCTGGCAGAAAAAATATGGTATAAACGGCTTTACGGCCGGCAACGTTTTAATCTTTGGAAATGTGTTTTTCCATTATTTTTGATGCCATTTCTTTGCATGAGTGGGATCTGTTCTTTTGATTTCCTTTCGTTCATGGATGTGTTTGGAATGAAGGAATATATACAGGATGCAGGGAGAGGGATCACCAGAATTTCAAATGCTTTCGCTTTATCAGGAAAAGAAAATCTGACCGGTATCAACAGTAATGCAATATCTATATCAGACAGGAGAACCTGGGGAGTGGCAGGGATGCTATGTGTGGTCTGGCTGACTGGTGCAGGGATATTTTTCGTGCGGTTTCTTTTTTCGGATTACCTTTTGTACCGTTTAAGAATATCTTCTTTATCAGTGGAAGATAAGAAGCTGCTTATGATATACCGGGGATGCATGGATACGGTACAGATAAAAAAACAGATACCGGTGCGGACAACCATCAATCTGAAAACACCGGTATCGGTCGGAGTGATTAAGCCGATGGTCCTGTTTCCGCTTTCTTTCCCTGTGAAAATGGAAGAAGAAGAAATCCGTTATATGATGCTACATGAGCTGATCCATTGCAAATATAAAGATGCTTTATCAAATTATATGATGTGCATTTTTGTAGTGGTCTATTGGTTTAATCCGTTTGTATGGATTGCGGCAGGAAAAATCCGTCTGGAACGGGAAGTTGCGTGTGATTCCGGTGTTCTTGCTTTACTCGAAAAGGAGGAATATGCGGATTACGGAAATACGCTCTTAAAGGTTACCAGGAACAGAAAAAACTTTGGTTTTTCTGTTGGTCTTGGTATGGGCGGAGAAATAAAGCATACCCGGAGAAGGATAACAGAAATTGCGGCATTTGGGAGAAGACCTGCCATGCAGAAAAGACTTGGCTTTTTTGTGACTTCATTGGTATTGGTTTTTCTGGCTCTGACTTTTCTATTCATGAACTTTAGTGCTATGCAGACAAGTCCAATGCAGGCAGCAGTAAACGGAAACAATAGATATGATTTTATGGCAGGAGGGAATCAGATCAGAGAGGTAAATTTAGAAAATAAGTTTGAGGGATTTGAAGGCAGCTTTGTTCTTTATGATGAAAGCAGGGCTGAGTACACGATCTATGATGAAGAGCAGGCAAAGAAAAGAGTCGATCCGGACTCTACTTATAAAATATACGATGCACTGATGGGATTAGAATATCGTTTCATATCAGAAGAAAACTCTGGAATGGAATGGAACGGCCAAAACTATCCTTTTGAGACATGGGAGAGGGACCAGACGTTACGAAGTGCAATGAATGATTCTGTAAATTGGTATTTTCAGGAGATTGATAAAAAAGCAGGGAAAGAAAACACCTTAAAGTTTTTTCGGAGGATAGGATATGGCAATCAGGAGATTGGGGATGATCTGTCGCTTTACTGGCTGGATGGAAGTTTGAAAATTTCACCGATAGAGCAGGTGGAGATGTTAAGAAAATTATACAGGAATGAATTTTCTTTTTCGGAAAACAATGTGGAATTCGTGAAGAACACGTTGCTTCTGAAAAAAGAGAGAGATTTTTGTCTATATGGAAAGACGGGAACAGGCAAGGTAGAAGAAAAAAATGTAAATGGCTGGTTTGTTGGATTTGTAGAAAAATCCGGATCAGTTTACTACTTCTGTACGAATATCCATAGTGAAGATGGTGCTGATGGAAGTACGGCAGCCTGGATTACCAGAGAAATTTTGCAGGAGCTTCTTGTTATATGAAAAAGATAGGAAAAATAGGTGTTATAAGTGCCACTTGCATTATTGGTGTGATTGTCCTATGGACATGGGTATTTTTGTGGGTAAGATCATGGGGAGATGCTCTGGTCGAAAGTAAAGATGAAAAAATTGACCAGACGGTGGGTGAATAGATAGTGAAAAAGGAACAAGGAACGAAGGTACCGGATATTTTAGACATATCATGTGACAAGGATATAGATGGTAAACCCGTTTTTTCCATTTCGATTGACGATTTTATAAGGTCATATAATTCGTATTACAGGCTGGATATGCAGGCAGATTATTTGGGACCATGTACGGAATGGTATTGTTATATACAAGATTTTGGCAAACATAAGGATGAAGTGCACTATGAATTTACTGCGGATAAGAAAATCTGTACTTTGCCCACGATTACAATATTTACTATGGAAAATGAGAAACAAATACGGGAACTGACTGTGAATTTTGATGATCACAGTTATTCAGACGAAATGTATGAGAAGTATGAGGAGATGTGTTTTTATACTTTATGTGTGTTCTTTCCAAATAAGGAAAAGAAAGAGCTTGTAAGGCTTTATAAAGAACTGAACAAATTGGCATATAAGCATATTTTTCAGAATGAACAGGGGTTTGATAGCGGAAATCCCCCAACCGATTTATTTTATAATGCTTCGATTGGCATATATCCCTATTTTGCTTATGGGGAAAGTGTACGTTTATGTATTGTACCGGTAACACAGGATACTGTAAAGCAATATAAGAAAAGAGGAACGAAAATTCATAAGATTTAAGGATGTTATATCGAATGGAGGTGGTCTGTTTGGGACGATAATGGTCTTGAAATTGGATGAAAAAGAAGAAAAGCTGATCGACAGATTGCTTGCTTCGTTGGAGCATAAATCGGAGATTGATGTGATAGGACGTATGACAGATTCTAATTTGCATTTTCAAGGTCTGGAAATTGATAAGGCGAGGCAGACAGTAAGGAAAAACGGCAGGGAAATTGATTTTACACATACAGAGTTTGAAATCCTCTGTCTGCTTGCAGAAAGTCCGGGCAGAGTATTCAGTAAGGAGCAGATTTATAATCATGTGTGGGATGATCCCTATTCTGGATGCAGCAATATCATTGTGACACATATTCGGCATATCCGGGCAAAAATGGAGGATGAACCGGGAAAGCCCGTTTTTATACAGACAGTTCGGGGGTCAGGATACCGGTTCAATAAAAGTATATGCAGCGGTTCGTAGACAGGAAGGTACGGACCGCTGTTTTTCTATCATGCAGTCTGTTGATAAAAATGGAAATATGCGTAATACTAATAACGAAAGGTGGATCATGGATATGAATGAAGTATATGAAACATTGGCAGGTGCATTTGAAAGCCTCAGAAACGATACGGGCAGCAGGGAGCATTATATCCGGCTGGAGGAATGTGATGCGGCAGAAAAAGAAATGCACAAGTCGGAAATATTGTATGAACAGAGCATGGAGAAAATCCCGGAAGATTGCAGGAAAAACATTTCAGAATATCTGGATGCGGCAGCTTCCTATCATTTTTATGAGGAACAGCGTGCTTACTATCAAGGTCTTATAGATGGTATTCTGCTGATGAACGGTCTTGGAATGTTCCGCCAAAACGTGGAAATAGAAGAAATCCTTGCAAAAATTAAAAAGTAGTCACTAATAGAAAAATCTGATAGGGGGAACCGGTCTTATGTTTCCGGTTCCCTTAAAATACATAAATATCCATAAATATCAATTATAACTTTCCCAAATCGTCGGACTATAGAAAAACCTCGTAGTCACGCCGATTGATAGCGACGCATGGTACATATGGAGGCACCAGAGGCAAAAATCTCTGGAAAACCGCTACATATGCACCGAATTTTACCGCACCTT
>JAFVAA010000646.1 GCA_017476305.1 Lachnospiraceae bacterium | reverse complement strand
TTGAACACCTCCAAGTTGTGCTATATTCATTATAGCACAACTTGGAGTAACGTGGAAGCAAAAAATGGAATTTTGACAAAAAAATTAAGCTATTTCTAGCTTTTTGAAGTGTTGTAAAAGATTAAACTGTCAAACATCCGTGAAACTTAAAGCGTAACGATTCCGGGGAAAATACAGAAAAAGGTTGACGAATTAAACTATGTGGTTGTATAATGAGGAAGACAGCTGACAGAGAGAGTTCAGTGCGTAAAATTTGTAAAC
Source organism: Lachnospiraceae bacterium (assembly GCA_017476305.1). GTDB lineage: Bacteria > Bacillota > Clostridia > Lachnospirales > Lachnospiraceae > Butyribacter. Next base: position 9,296 of record JAFVAA010000646.1, on the reverse strand, counting down.
AGGATTTGCAGAGTTTGTCATCTCTGCTTTGAAATGGAGGATTTTATGAAAAAGGAAGTTTGCGTGACAAATAGTGAATGGTATCTTCTGGATTGTTTATGGGAGGAAAGTCCGAGGACGCTGATGCAGATGGTTCCCTTATTAAAGGATCGTGTGGGCTGGAGTAAAAGCACTTGTGCTACCATGGTGCGCAGAATGTCGGAAAAGGGACTTTTGCGTTATGAGGAAAACGGAAAGACGAAATACTTTTATCCGAGGGTGGAGAAAGAGGATGTAGTGGTACAGGAAACAAGAGCTTTCCTTAAGAGGATCTATGATGGCAGTGTCAGTATGATGATGAGTGCGCTGGTTCGCCAGAATGATCTTTCCAAAGAGGATATTTTGGAGCTGCAGGAAATTTTAAAGGAAGCAGAGCAGGATGCAAAGCAGTAAAAGGACGAGTATCATATAGGGAAATGGCTGTGTTTTAACGGACAGGGAGCTGTGCGGTAAAGAAATACCATACATGCACAATTCCCGGGAGGAAAGGAAGTAAGGGACGGCATGGAAAGTTTTTGGGGATGGGTGATAGAATCTTCTTTGCTCATATTGATGGTTTTAGGGATTCGCCGGATATTTGCCGGAAAAGTACAGTACGCAGTCATCCGGTTTTTATGGGTGGTTGTATTCTTACGTTTTTTGGTACCGGTCAATTTGATTTCCACACCGTATAGTGCAGGAAATCTTTTTAAGACATTTGTTTCTTCTGTAAAGGACAAGGAAGCGGAGCTTTCTATGGCTTCTGCGGGGACAGCCTCCAAAGAGAGCGGAGACGGGGCTTCTCTGCAGGGGCAGGGGATCCGTAGTCTGACGACGGTTTCCCTGGAAAAGCAGATGGGAGAGAATACTGCGTTATCTGCACAGAAAGAATTGCGTACAGGACTGGAGGAAAAGACAGATGCAGCAGAAGAAAAGAGGATAGGGCGAAACGGGGAAAGACTGAGGGGATTCCGGTGGCTGGTCTCTGGAATTCTTCTTTTGTGGTTCTTTCTCTCTAACTGCATTCTGACCAGACGTTTCAAAAGAGAAAGGGTATTTTATAGAAAGAAAGGGGGGCTTTCTGTCTATCAGGTATCCGGAATCAAGAGCCCTTGTCTGTATGGTATTTTCTGTCCTGCGATTTATATTCCGAAAGGGCTGGTTTTAGAGGAGCAGGTGAATGCAGTAGAAATGGAGCAGATTTTAACGCATGAGTATGTACATTTTAAACATAAGGATAATATCCTTTCTGTGCTCCAAATGATTTTGTCTGCGGTATATTTTTTTGATCCGTTTCTTTTGTATGCTGTTTCCTGCTCGAAAAAGGATACGGAGCTGTTCTGTGATGAGACGGTGATAGGACTTTTGGGTGAAAAGAACCGGTTCGCCTATGGGAAAATGCTGATTCGGCTGGCGGGAGAGGTACATTTTACGGATTTCCGCTATGCAATGCTGACGATGAGCAGACGCGGGCGCGAGATGGAAAAGAGGATCCGGGCGATAGGAAAGAAAAGAAATTATTCGAAGCGGGTTCTCCTTCCTGTGGTACTGATTGCAGCTATCGGACTGAGCGTGACCTGTAGTGCAGGTACGGTCTCCTTTGCTGGACTTCGTAAGGAGTTTCCTGTTTCTGAAAGGAAAGAGAAGGAGGTTTCTGCTGTGTTAAAGCAGGAAACGGAGCATCCGGAAGCAGAGGATACGATTCCTTCGGAGGATATAGAGGAGAGCATCCGTATCTATACGGAGTTTTTAAAGGAGAAAGCAGCTGTGGAGGGCTTTGCATACTATTCCTTCGTGAGTATGGGAAAAGGTTTCCTGGTGCTTTTGGTGACAGATACGGTAGATGAGCTGACGGAGGGAGTCTGGGGGAGCTCTTTTTGTACTGCATACCGGATAGACGGGAAAACAGTGGCAGAGAATTCGGAAATTGCGTGTGATGCGAACGAATGGCTTCGTGTTTCCGATGGAGTTCTTTGGCTGGGAACGAAGGAGGCTATCGTGAGGGCAGAGCTTTCCTCTGATGCGATGGAGCTGTCTTTTCGGAGTGCAGAGCGAAAATCTGAGGAGCTTAGCGAAAAAAACAAGGAGTATATGACATGGCTTGGGGAGTATGCGAAGGCTCCCGGGGTTGCGTTTTACGAAAATCCTTTTGCTTCTGCAGGGGGAGAGACAGATGCACGGCTTACTTTTGCGGAAGAGGATTTTCAGGTGGATATTTATGCTGCAGGGAAACTGTCTTCCCTTTATGTGGAGGAGCTTTATCATACGTTTGAGAAGTATTGGGAATTCTTTACAGAGGCGGTCAATACCGGAAAGACGGATAAGCTGGAGCTGGTGCTTGATAAGGAGAGTGAAGCTTATCAGGAGCAGTGCAAATGGGCGAAAAATTACTATCAAAGAAAATTCAGGGAAAAAGTAAAGCGTGCTCAGATCGTTTCCATGGATGTTCTTTCTCCGGAGGAGGAAGTCGTTCACGCAAATGAGGTGATAAGGATAACATATTCGGATGGTTCGAAAAAGAATCGTACCCAACAGTATTCTTACATCTTCAAATATACGGAAAATGGATGGCGCATAACCTATATGGAGAGTGAGGACTGGGCAGAGAAATCATGAGAGGGCGGGCTTTCAGGAGATTTTTTTAAAATAAAATTCTGTTCCTGTGTATCAGACAGAGAGACGATTTTACCGAAGGGCTTACTGCCAGGCTGTGGAAGCTGTGAGAGGCAGCTGTGGATAGTGACCTGTGGGGAATGGTCTCTTTTTTTCTGAAAAAACTTTGATTGTAGCATGGGAAAAACTGTGCTATAATGGTCGGGTAGCCAAAAGCTCCGGGCACAGATGGGCAGAATGGCTTATACGGGTTTTGTTTGGAAACGTGCGTTTTTGGAAAATTATCAGAAGCGTCAGGAATATAAAAAATCAGGAAGGGAGCCGACATGGAGAAAGAGAATTTTATATGGAAAAGGGGAACAAAAATCGGGAGACTGCTGCTTCTTATTTTTTTGGGAGTATTCATAAATCTGGCAGGTGCAAAAATCGCTGATATTACGGAAATTCCTTTATTTATAGATACGATCGGTACCGTGCTCATTTCTGTACTGGGTGGTTATATCCCGGGAATTCTGGTGGGCTTTTTTACCAATATGTTTAAAGCGTTTATCGATGCTTCCTCTATTTTTTACGGGGTATTACATGTATTGATCGCGGTATGTGCAGCCTTTTTTGTAGATAAGGAATTTTTTAAGAAGGTACCTGCGACGATCCTCTCTATTTTTATTTTTTCTCTGATCGGAGGGGGGATCGGTTCGATTCAGACCTGGTTTCTTTATGGCTTTGCCACGGAGGGAATATCGGCTGATTTTGCAAAGTATTTTTATGGGCATGGAGTTTCCCGGCGTTTTTTGGCACAGCTTTTAGCGGATTATCTCATTGACTTTATGGATAAATCAGTGACGGTTCTTTTGGTGCTGGCAATCATAAAGCTTTTGCCGGAGCAGTTAAAAGAAAAGCTGCAGTTTCAGAGCTGGCGGCAGACGCCTCTTTCGAAGGAGGAAAAAAAGGCTGTGCGAAGCATCCATTGCCGTTCCGTGTCTCTGCGGATGAAGATCCTATTAATTCTGACGCTTGCTTCTTTATCCATTGCCGTTGCGGTTACGGGAATCAGTGTGGTACTTTATCGGGATTCTGTGGTTGATGAGAGTACGTATCTGGCAGATGGTGTGGCGAATCTGGCTGCCAGCGTGATCGATGCAGAACGTGTGGATGAGTACATAGAGAAAGGAGAAAGCGCAGAGGGATATTTAGAAACGGAAGAGCAGTTATATAGTATCTGGGACAGTTCGTCAGATATTCAGTATATATATGTCTATAAAATCCTGGAGGATGGCTGCCATGTCGTCTTTGATCTGGATACAGAGACTCTGGAGGCTTCGGAACCGGGAGATATCGTTGAATTTGATGATGCATTTCAGGAGGAGATTCCTAAGCTTTTAAAGGGAGAAAAAATCGATCCGGTCATTTCCGATGGAATCTATGGCTGGCTCTTAACGGTCTATCAGCCTGTGTATGACAAAGCCGGTGACTGCGTCTGCTATGCGGCGGTGGATTTGTCTATGAAGCAGTTAAAGGAAGAGGAATATAGTTTTATTACGAAGCTGATTTCTTTATTTTTAGGCTTCTTTGTCTTGATTTTGGTCTTTGGCTGGTGGATCGTGGAGCATGATATTGTACTGCCGGTGAATACAATGGCGAAAAATGCAAGTGCTTTTGCGTATAATAGTGATGATGCGATGGAAAGCAATGTGGAGCGGATCAAAGGTCTGAATATTCGTACCGGTGACGAGGTTGAAAATCTCTATAAGGCATTTGTGAAGACAACGGAGGACAGCATGGCTTATGCAGCAGATATTAAGCATAAGACGGAAACGATTTCCCAGATGCAGAATGCCCTGATCATGGTGCTGGCAGACATTGTTGAGAGCAGGGATAAGTGTACAGGAGATCATGTACGGAAGACTGCCGCTTATACGGAGATCATTATGGAGGAGATGAAGAAGAAGGGGTATTATACGGAGGAACTGACGGATGAATTCATTTCGGATGTCGTAAATTCTGCACCACTGCATGATATCGGGAAGATCCATGTAAGGGATGCGATTTTAAACAAGCCGGGCAAGCTGACGGATGAAGAGTTTGCAGAGATGAAGAGCCATACGACGGCGGGCAGTGAAATTCTGGAAAAGGCGATGGAGACAGTACCGGATTCCGGATATCTTCATGAGGCAGAAAATCTGGCGCATTATCATCATGAGAGATGGGATGGAAAGGGGTATCCTACGGGACTTGCAGGAGAGGAAATCCCGCTTTCGGCAAGAATTATGGCTGTAGCAGATGTGTTTGATGCACTGGTTTCCAGACGCAGCTATAAAAAGCCATTTCCATTTGAAAAGGCGATGGATATTATCAGAGAGGGTTCGGGAAGTCAGTTCGATGCGAAGGTAGCAGATGCGTTTTTAGGGGCAGCGGACAAGGTAAAGGAAGTGGCAAAGAAATTTGGGGAGCTGGATGAAAACGACGAATAATATATAGAAATGCTTGTTAATTGAGAAAAGAAGTGTTATACTACTTTGCGGACGGCTGGTTCGTGAATGGCAGCGAATCCGCCAGAAAAAAAGGCAGCATGGGAGACGTGCGGAAAGAGAGGGAAAAATGAGAAAAGTAAAAAAGACATTGGCATTAGGCCTGGTTTTAGCACTCGGAGTCACTGTATTTAGTGGATGCGGTGGAAAAGAAGGTGGTAAAAATAATTCCGGCAGTGGAAGTGAAACTTCTGTAAAGGTCATCGATGTAGATCTGACGAGTGAGGAGTATGCATTTGGTGTGGATAAGGATCAGACAGAGCTTTTGACACAGGTAAATGATTTCGTAAAGGAAATCAATGATGACGGAACCTTTGATGATATCTGCAATCATTATTTCGGAGATGGAACTCCTGTAGAGGTAACCTCCGGAACATTGGATGATTCAAAGGATCAGCTTGTGGTAGCGACAAATGCAGCATTTGAGCCGTTTGAATATATGAAGGGTGATAAATATTTAGGAATCGACATGGAAATCGCAGACTTATTGGCAAAGAAGTTAGGTAAGGAGCTTGTTATCCAGAATATGGATTTTGATGCGGTATGTCTGTCAATTGGTCAGCATAAGTGCGATATTGCCATGTCCGGGCTTACGATCAAAAAATCCCGTGAGAAATATGTGACATTTTCAGATGCCTATTATAGTGCGTCACAGCGTTTGATCGTAAAGGAGGATGATACGGAATTTGACAGTATGAAGGATGCTGATTCGATCGCGAAAGCACTTCAGGGGAAGGATTCTTCTGTAAAGATCGGGGTGCAGAACGGAACGACGGGAAAGCTCTACTGTGAAGGAGATGAGGAGGCCGGCTTTGAGGCACTTCCTGTAACTACAGTAGGTTATAAAAACGGTTCTTTAGCGGTACAGGATATGATCAACGGAAATCTGAACTATGTGATCATTGATGCGGCACCGGCTAAGTGCATTACAGAGGCAATTAATAAGGTGCAGTAAATTTGAAGGTTAAGGAACTGTAAATCATTAAACTTTACCGTTCCTTAGAAGCAGGGAAACGATTATGAATAATTTTGGAGCAAAGGTTGACCAGTTTACAGAGATTGTGTTTCATCAGGGTGGAATCAATAAGATTGTGGAGGGACTCCAAAATACCCTTTTGATCGCTATACTTGGTCTGATTATTGGCATTATTATCGGTACGTTAATTGCTACAGTGAGAGTAGTGCCGAAATATAAGCTGCTGCCGAGAATCCTGAATGGATTCTGCAGTTTTTATGTGGGGCTGTTTCGTGGAACGCCTATGGTGGTACAGCTTCTCGTGTTTTATTATGTGCTGTTGCCGCTTTTGGAGATGCGAATGACGGGCGTACAGGTTTCTATCATGGTGTTTGGTCTGAACAGCGGTGCATATATTTCAGAAATTATGCGAAGTGGAATCCAGTCTGTGGATGTGGGACAGATGGAAGCGGGGCGTGCAGTGGGGCTGAGCTTTGCCACTACGATGCGTATGATCGTGATACCGCAGGCAGTGAAAAATATTTTGCCGACTCTTGGAAATGAGTTTATAGCACTTATAAAAGAAACTTCTGTCGTAAGCTTCGTGGGAGCGAGTGATCTGTATGTGGCATTTAACTACATTGGAACGAATAGCTACGAGTTTATGGTGCCATATCTGGTGATGGCGGTCATATACATTATACTTGTGATATTGATCAGTACCGGAATTCGTTTGATGGAAAGGAGTCTGCGGAAAAGTGATAGACGTAATTGATTTAAAGAAGGATTTCCAAGGAAATCATGTGTTGAACGGGATTGATCTTCATATTGATAAAGGAGATATCGTCGTGATCACGGGACCGTCCGGTTCCGGGAAAAGTACCTTTCTCAGATGTTTGAACTGTATGGAGGATCCTTCCGGCGGACAGATTATTTTTAATGGTGTCGATATTGCGGATATGAAAGTGGATATCAATATTCACAGACGGCATATGGGCATGGTTTTTCAGCATTTTAATCTGTTCAATAATAAGACGGTCTTGCAGAATATTTCTCTGGCTCCGATTCATGTCAGAAAGACGGATAAAAAAGAGAAAACGTCAAAGAAAAAGATTATCGAGGAAGAAAATGCACGCGCGATGAAGCTTTTGGAGAGGATTGGCCTGGCGGATAAAGCAAATGTCTATCCTGCTACATTATCCGGTGGGCAGAAGCAGCGCGTGGCAATCGTGCGGGCTTTGGCAATGAATCCGGATGTGATTCTTTTTGATGAACCGACTTCGGCACTTGATCCGGAGATGGTCGGGGAGGTTTTGGATCTGATGAAGGAGCTCGCACAGGATGGTATGACGATGGTTATCGTGACACATGAGATGGGCTTTGCGAAAGAGGTGGCAAACCGGGTGCTCTTTATCGATGAAGGAAAGATCAAGGAGGATGAGCCCCCGGAGGAGTTTTTTGGAAATCCGAAAAATCCAAGGCTTAAGGAATTTTTATCCAAGGTTTTAGTGTAGCATTGTTCTTTATTACAGTAAGCATTCTGCATTGGTTCCATAAAAAATATCGTCTCTGCCGGAGAGCATCTGGCAGAGCTTTTCTATGCGCTCCCAATTATTATTTACAGTAAATTCGTAGCTGTGCCCCCAAATATAGAAAAGTCTGGGATTTTCTTCACTGCCCTCCAGCTGCAAAAATTCCTCTGCAAGTTCAAAAAGCTTTTCATCGTTATGATGGCAGGTAGGGTTTAAGAGAAGGGGGTTATCCGGGAGCTCAAAGCCATGTGTGGATTCTACGGTTCTTCCGTACCGGATGCCGATGCTCTCTAAGTAGTCAACGGCTTCCTGTGGGTGATCTCCGTAGGCGTAAGCCATGCCGACCGGATATTTTCCGTAGAGCCGTTCGATATTTTGGGCATCTGTCAGAAATTCCTTTTCCAGTTCTTCTCTGGAGAGGCCGTTTAATCCGCTGTGCGTCAATCCGTGAGAGGCGATTTCGTGTCCTTTATAAAGCTCGTCCAGTCCCTCCTGATCCATACGGGAAATGTGTACTCCCTCTATTTCGAAGGTGTTTTTCGAGGTTTGGATTCCCGTGTTTAGATTGAAGGTACATTTCATGCCGTATTTATTGAAAATTTCTACTAATCTTTTATCCTGGGAAATCCCGTCATCATAGCTGAAGGTGACGGCTTTTTTGTAGTGGATTTTTGGAGTTGTTTTCATGAGTGTTCATCCTTTCTGGTTATCATATTTATATCCTCGAAAGCAAAGCCCTCCAAAACCTTCGGTTTCCTCGGGTGCGAGTGCGCTTGTCTTTGCTTTTGTGACTATTCTATTCTGATGCGTAAAATGATACCCCTCTTCTATTCGCAATACTCGTTTCTAATCTTGTCTGTTTTTCAAAACTCTCAAAATCGTTACAAGCTGTTCTTTTTCATTAACAACAAAAAATATCTTCAAAAAAATATGTTTCTTTTTATCCAGATGTTATAACCAATTTAAAGCCTTTTCCTTTAATTTTTCATACCATTCATTTTCATCAACAGATTTATCCGCTAATTCCATCGAATATTGAAAAATTTCCTTAATCTGGATAGAATCCGGAACATAATCTGCCCTGTATGATTGCTCAAGCAGATTGATAAAAACATTTAACTCCATTGGTACAATTACAGAACTACCACCATAATATGCTATATTCATTTTATGTAATGCATAGAAAAATGCTATACAAGAAGGATTAATCTTAGGAGCTATAAATAAGCAATATGCTTCCTTTCCACCTTCTGCCTTTAGTTTTGCCAAATGCCTTGAAACTGGTTCTCCTTCCATTTCATATTGCTTTTGTCCCGATTGCATTGTTACTTCAACAGCCAGATTAAAAGTTTCGTTAATATCCGGCATATTTCCTTTGATATCATCAAATACAGTCATTACATCAGAATAAACTTTATACTGTTTGATATCTTCCACTTCTTTTTGGATGATTTGCCGTTTTCGTATTCTGATTTCATCTTCGAGCAAATCTTTCAACTCATCTAATGACATAGACTTAGTCTGTAATGCATCACCAGTTATATTTGAAATTTGCCTGCTTAATCTTTCCTTATCATCTGAATAAAATACTGGAAATTTTTCATCAAATAAATATTCTTTATACTTATCTTCATCATTTACAAAAACAGG
>JAFVAA010000645.1 GCA_017476305.1 Lachnospiraceae bacterium | reverse complement strand
TGTCAGATACTATATTTTCGAAGTTGGTAATATGGAGATTTTTGCAGACAGAGTAGTTTATCTGGGAGTGTGTGAAAGTGCTACGGGATCAGAGGAGTACTCTTTTGATGAAAAGACCGGAGAAATTGCGAGAAAGAAGAATTTTAAAGGCCTAAATATGCTTTTCGAACTTGACATGGATAAATCCAAAGCAGATCCGGAAAAAGCAGAAGCGTATTTAAAGGAGCTTGGGCTGGAGCATCCGGAAGATTATGATGGGACTTTTACTTTTTCTGTGGGGAAAGAAGATGAAGGGCAAAAAGAGAACTACAACGGAACGCTCTATAAAGATAGTGAAGAAGGTGATCCTTATCAGTGGAACAACTACTTTTTAGGGTTGCCAAACCATCTGAAAAAGGCCTTTATCAAGCATTGTGCGGCTCTGGTTCCGGATTCTGTAAAGACCATAAAGGAAAATGAGGACGGTATGTTTGTTTATTCATGGAAAGAAGACGGAGAGGAGCATACTACAGAAGAAGCAAAAAGGTGTTTTCAGACCGGAGAGATTAATATGAGTACGGGACAGTTAAATGACGGTTCCCTTTTCCTCGTGACGACTGTACTAAACGAAGATGAAACCCTGACGGTTTCCAGGTACCGTCTGGATGAAAAAAAATTGAAATCCTATGAGATTACAAGGACAAAGCGGGCGACAGAGGAGTATTTAAACTTCGGGAAGTATAGTGGTGACTGGCTGATGGAAATTATTAAGGGGGGAATTTTACTTCCTGACTCCGTAAAGACGGTAGCTGCAAATGCGCAGGGAAAATATGAGTATTCCTTTGAGTTAGATAAAGACTGCTACCGGAAAGTAGCATATGCAAAGGAGTTTTTCACGGATTTCGAACCGGGAGAGGAGTTCATGGAAGGGGCAGCAGGTGATGATAATAGAAAGGATGGGGGATATGTTGTCACGACCTATAAACTCAATGAGGATGGAACGGTGACATTTCAGGCTTATGAGTTTATGGATCATTTCTTTGAAACGGTGAAGTAGGAGGCTTTGGGTTTTTAGTATATAAAGTGGTGCAGGCTTCTCATGAGTGGGGAGTTTGCACTACTTTGTTCTTTTCTAAGAAAAATCTCTTCATAAAAGTGCTGAAAATCTGCATAAGTGCATATTTTAACCTACTAAAAATCTGCATCCATGCATATTTTTAGTATTTTTTTAATGTAAATAGTCATCGCAGCATATATAGTAGTATTTTTTGAAATGTGATATAATAGTCGCGAAAGCAAAAGCAAGCGTATTTATCAAAATGCGAGGGTTTTGTTTTCGCAGTTGAGAGTTTGATATAATAAAATTACAATACGGGAGGTGCAGCATGGAAGATAAGGAGTTTATTGTTGTGGCGTTTGCTGTAATTGATACAAATGTGGTGATATCAAGCATGTTAGGGAATAAAAGGTCTGCCACGAAGGAAATTTTTCATTTTATAAAAAATGGAAATATCATTCCACTTTATGACAGGAGAATTTTAGGGGAATATAAGGAGGTTCTGGAACGGTTTTTTACAGAGGATATTTCTTCTGAAAAAATTTCAGAGATTGTGGAGCATGGTTATTTGGTTACAGATATTAAAGAAACGAGAGAATACTTCGCTGATAAAACAGACATTCCTTTTTTTGAAGTGAAGGAATCGTCAAAAGAACTGGATGCTTATCTGATTACCGGAAATACGAAGCATTATCCGGAGAATTCCACGAGGACGGCGGCATTTGTGATAGATGTTATGCAGTATTTAAATAGATTTGTATTAAAGGATAAGGAAAAGTATTTACAGGATATCAAAGAACGGATTGAGCATTTAGATTCGGAAAAATATGTTAAGGCAGGAAGATGAATGGATAAATTTTCTGCCAATTGACAAACCATTGCTTTCCTTGTTACAATATAAATACTGTGTTTTAGTGGGATGACCTGTATATACCTGCTGATGGAAACAACTGCCGTCAGCAGGAAACTGTAGACTAATATTTTACAGGGATTGCATGATTTTTTAAATCAATAATTTTGGAGGTAAATGGGTAAAAATGAAAGAATTATTACTAGGGAATAAGGCATTTGCCAGAGGTCTGTATGAGGCGGGATGTTCCGTAGTGTCCAGCTATCCGGGCACACCGAGTACAGAGGTCACGGAGGAGGCGGCAAAGTACGATGAAATCTACTGTGAGTGGGCTCCAAACGAAAAAGTGGCGATGGAAGTAGCATTTGGTGCCTGTCTGGCGGGGAAGAGAAGCTTTTGTGGCATGAAGCACGTGGGATTGAATGTGGCAGCAGATCCACTCTATACCTGCTCGTATACCGGAGTAAACGCCGGCATGGTCATCTGCGTGGCAGACGATGCGGGGATGCACTCCTCACAGAATGAGCAGGATTCCAGACATCATGCCATCGCATCCAAGGTGCCGATGCTGGAGCCATCGGATTCGGAGGAAGCCTGTCAGTTCGTGAAAAAGGCTTATGAGCTTTCGGAGGAGTTTGACACGCCGGTCATTGTAAAAATGTGTACCCGTGTAGCGCACTCCCAGAGTCTGGTGGAAGTAGGCGAGCGAAAGAGATTAGAGCCGAAACCGTATGAAAAGAACATAGCCAAATACGTGATGATGCCGGGGAATGCCATCCGCCGTCATCCGTTTGTCGAGGAAAGGACGAGGAAGCTCACCGAATATGCGGAAACTTCAGAATTTAACCGTGTGGAGATGGGAGATACGAAGTTAGGGATCATTACATCTTCTACCAGCTATCAGTATGCGAAGGAGGTTTTCGGCGATAAGGCTTCGATCCTAAAGCTCGGTATGGTAAATCCACTGCCAAAAAAGCTGATTTTAGACTTTGCAGAAAAGGTGGACCGTCTGGTGATTATCGAGGAGCTGGATCCAATTATTGAAAACCACTGTAAGGAGCTTGGACTGTCTGTAGAGGGAAAAGACCTTCTCCCGATGGAAGGCGAGTATTCCCAGAATCTGATTGCAGAAAAGCTGGGCGTGGAGCTTCCGAAGTCTCAGTCCTTAGACGAGCAGATGCCGATGCGCCCGCCTGTGATGTGCGCAGGATGTCCGCATAGGGGACTTTTCTATACATTGTCAAAAAATAAATGTACCGTGCTTGGAGATATCGGCTGCTATACGCTTGGTGCCGTCGCTCCGCTCAGTGCCATGGAGATGACGCTCTGCATGGGCGCATCCGTGAGTGCGATTCACGGATTTAATAAGGCACTTGGTGAGGAGGCAGAGGGAAAGACGGTGGCTGTCATCGGAGATTCTACCTTTATGCACTCCGGCATGACGGGGCTTGCGAACATTGCCTATAACCAGAGCAATTCGACGGTCATTATCTTAGATAATTCCATCACGGGAATGACCGGACACCAGCAGAATCCGACCACCGGATATAATATCAAGGGAGATCCGGCAGGGAAGATCGACCTCGAAAGCCTGTGTCGTGCGATGGGCTTTACGCATGTGACCGTCATCGATCCATATAATCTGGAGGAATGTGACCGTGTGATTAAAGAGGAGCTTTCCGTAAAAGAGCCATCGGTGATCATCAGCAGGCGTCCTTGTGCGCTTCTAAAGTATGTAAAGCACAATCCGCCTTACCATGTGGACCGTGAGAAGTGCGTGGGCTGTAAGGCCTGTATGAAGCTTGGCTGTCCTGCAATCAGCATAAAGGAAGGCAAGGCGATGGTCGATAATACGCTTTGCGTGGGCTGTGGGGTTTGTAAGCAGCTCTGTAGGTTTGATGCACTTTGTGAGTAAGGGGAGGTGAAGAATATGGCTATGTCTGCAAGAGAAATTTTAAATTTGATAGATTGGCTTCGGGCACAGGGGTTCGATAATGATAAGATTGTGGAGTGTATAGAGGCGATAGAGGGGAGAAAGGAAGAAAAAGAGGAATAGTATAGGATTTTTGGAGGTTATCATGACGAAAAATATTATGATTGTCGGAGTGGGTGGACAGGGTTCCCTTTTAGCGAGTAAGCTTTTAGGACATCTTCTCATGACAGAAGGATATGATGTAAAGGTTTCCGAGGTACACGG
>JAFVAA010000644.1 GCA_017476305.1 Lachnospiraceae bacterium | reverse complement strand
CTCTACTTCCGGTCGAACCAATGTACATTCCCGGCCTCTTTCGGACCGCCTCTAATCCCTCTAAAACTACAATTTCCTTTCCTGTATATTCACTCATGAGTTCCCTCCATTGTCTGTTTCAAAAAAGCTATAGCATTTATTTTAACACAATGAAAAAAGAATGCAAATTCTGTTTTTCAGATTAAACAGGAATTTACTTTCTGCTGAAGAGCGATTACAAAGTTACCTGCAAAATGATTCCATGAAGAATGCCCGATAACATCTTGTAAAGAAAAATGATTTATGGTAGTATATTTTCACGAAAAAAGTCTATGACTTTACAAGGAACGCAACAGTTCCCGGCAGGGTGTGAGAAAAACAGATACTATATTAATAGGAAGAAAGGACGAAGGAAACGATGAAAAAAACACCATTTGTAACAAAAGAACAGATTGAAGAAATTGTAAAGACCTATCCAACTCCGTTTCATATTTATGATGAAAAGGGGATTCGTGAGAATGCCAGAAGAGTAAAGGAAGCTTTTTCATGGAATAAAGGGTTTCGTGAGTATTTTGCCGTGAAAGCGACTCCGAATCCATATATATTAAAGATATTACAGGAAGAAGGCTGCGGGGTGGACTGCTCCTCCCTGACAGAACTGATGCTTTCCGAGGCATGTGGCTTTCAGGGCTCTGATATCATGTTTTCTTCCAATGTAACCCCTGCAGAGGAGTATAAAAAGGCAAAGGAATTAAATGCGTATATCAACCTGGATGACATCACGCATATTGATTTTCTGGAGAAGGCAGCAGGAATTCCGGAGACGATCTGCTGTCGTTTCAATCCGGGAGGAGTATTTCAGATGGGGACGGATATTATGGACAACCCCGGAGATGCCAAGTATGGAATGACAAAGGAGCAGCTCATAGAAGCATTTGACCGGTTGAAAGGAATGGGGGCGAAACGTTTTGGAATCCATTCGTTCTTAGCATCCAATACGGTGACGAATGAGTATTATCCGACGCTTGCAGGAATTCTTTTTGAGCTGGCGGTCGAGGTGAAGGAAAAAACAGGAGTAGAGCTGGCTTTTATCAATCTTTCCGGTGGAATTGGAATTCCATACACGCCGGATAAGGAACCGAATGACATTTCCCTGATCGGGGAGGGTGTTAGAAAGCAGTTCGAAAAGCTTATGGTACCGGCGGGACTTTCTGATGTGTCCATTTTCACAGAGCTTGGAAGATTTATGTTAGGTCCTTATGGCGGTCTGGTCGTAAAAGCCATCCATGAGAAGCATATCTATAAAGAGTATATTGGTGTGGATGCATGTGCCGTAAATCTGATGCGGCCGGCGATGTATGGTGCATATCATCATATTACGGTTCTCGGCAAAGAGGATGCACCATGTGATCACGTATATGATGTCACGGGTTCCCTGTGTGAAAATAATGACAAGTTTGCAGTAGACCGGAAGCTTCCGAAAATTGACATGGGAGATTATCTGTTCATCCATGATGCAGGAGCACATGGCTTCGCGATGGGATATAATTACAATGGAAAGTTAAAGTCTGCAGAGCTTTTACTGAAAGAGGACGGCAGCGTAAAACTCATACGGCGGGCGGAAACACCAAAGGATTATTTTGCGACCTTTGATTTTACCGATGATTTCGGGCTTTCCTAAAAACTTTATAAGATTTCTGCCGGTGATGGTTAAAGTATTGAAAAAATCTTCCGATATCTATTATGAAAGTAATGTTGTATTGTGGCAGACGTTCGCCACACCGATTAAAGTGTTAGGTGGTGATTAAAATGAGAGTGGAAGCAGTAAATCAAATCAGTCAGATCTATAAACCGTCTGGCGCCAAAAAGTTTAATAAGCAGGATTCTGTAAATAACAGAGATGCTTATGAAATCTCTCAGTCAGCCAAAGATTATCAAGTGGCAAAGAAGGCAGTTGCAGAAGCCTCTGATGTCCGCGAAGATAAAGTAGCACAGTTGAAGGAGGCGCTCGCGTCAGGCAGTTATAATGTATCTGCACAGGAAGTGGCAGAAAAGATCGTGAGCAGGTACTTTGACTACACTGTATAGAAATGAGGTTGTGCTTTGGCTAGTTTAATGGACGATCTTCTCACTACCTTGGAGGGTGAGAAGGAGATTTATAAGGAATTGATTCCGGTGTCTGAGAGAAAAACGGAGATCCTTGTCAAAGGAGATCTGGGTGAGCTTGAGGCAGTCACCCAGGAAGAACAATTGCTGATTGAAAAAGCGAGTGCCCTGGGAAAGAAAAGAGAGGCAGTCATCGCGAATATCGGCGTTGTTCTGAACAAGGATGCAGGTGTTCTGGATTTAAAAACGCTATCGGAGCTATTGGCAAAGCAGCCGGAAGAAAGAGAAAAATTAATCACACTTCATGATTCGCTAAGGATAGTGATGAAACGTTTGATCGAAGTGAATGAACAAAATAAAAATTTAATAGAAAATTCCCTTGAAATGATAGAATTCAATATGAATTTTATTCAAAGTACACGGATGTCACCAGGGGTAAATAATTACGATAGAAATGCAACGTCGACCAATTATGGATATGGTTCCGGAATCGGAACGGTCGGCGGCTTTGATGCAAAACAGTAATTATGCCGGGCTTTGATGGGCCCGGAGTACCCCGGGGGCGTACCGTGTATTTTTTTCTGCTATCAAGGTGGATGACTGTTAGATCCGTGAAGTGTTCTTTGGGCTGCTGATATGGATGATTAGAGGAAGAAAAGAGGAAGCTTATGAGTTTGTTGACGAGTTTTAATGCGGGGGTTGCTGGTATCAATACTGCGCAGTCTGGTTTGAATACGACAGCGCATAATGTCGGAAATACGAAAACGGCGGGCTTTACCAGGCAGCAATATATTCAGACTGACATGTATTATACGACACTTAAGACTACCGATAAGTCGGCGCTGCAGGTCGGCTCCGGTTCTACGGTGGCAGAGGTTCGTCAGATTCGTGATATTTTTTTAGACAGACAGTATCGTACCGAGGCGGGGCGTTTGGAGTTTTACGATATCCTTTATACTACGGAAAATGAGATGGAGGATATGCTTGGCGAACTGGAGGGGGTGGAGTTTCAGAATTCTCTTCAGACGTTATGGGATCAGATCCAGGAAATGTCAAAAAATCCTGAAGGTATTACGCTTCGCGAAGAATTCATAGCAAATGCACAGGCTTTTTTGGAAAGAGCACAAAATATATATCAGGGCATGCGCGATTATCAGGTCAGCATGAATACGCAGATTCAGGAGCAGGTAGACCGTATTAATTCGATTGCAGATC
Source organism: Lachnospiraceae bacterium (assembly GCA_017476305.1). Classification (GTDB taxonomy): domain Bacteria; phylum Bacillota; class Clostridia; order Lachnospirales; family Lachnospiraceae; genus Butyribacter. Next base: position 2,952 of record JAFVAA010000644.1, on the reverse strand, counting down.
AGCTTGCGGTATTAAATGAGCGGATCGCCACTGCAGAATCTTCCGGTCTTGAAAATGCGAATGATTATCGTGATCAGAGAAATCTTTTGCTGGATGAGCTGGCGAAGTATACCTATTATGAATATAAGGAGCATACGAATCATATGGTAGAGGTGCGTATCAACAATGCACCGCTTGTAGATGACACAAGGGTCCACCATTTAAAGACACAGACGATGGAGGTGAAGCATCATATTCCCGGGGCGGGAATGGATGAAGACGGATACATGGAGCTGCCTACCCCGAAGATGTATGAGGTGGTCTGGGAAACTGGCGGATATGGTGATGTGTATCATCTGGATGAAGCGTATTCCAGAGAAAAAAATACGGATGTAGGTTCCCTTCTTGGAATTTTGACGGCACGCGGAAAAACCTATGGTTATTATACGGATATTCCATTGCGTGAGGATTATGTCAGTGATTATGCCTACAGCAAGGCTGTAGATGAATACAATAATACAACAGGCAATTGTCTGCTGGAGGAGCTGGAAGCACAGTTCGATCTTTTGATGCATAAGGTGATCGTGGCGATCAATGATGCATTTGCTCCGAATGTGGAGCTGAGCTATTCCGATGAGAAGGATGCCGATGGAAATGTTACAAGCTTTCAGACGAATATCGGTCTGATGGCTGCTGATGGAAGTGCGACGCAGTTATCAAAGCTTGATGCGACAAATGCCGATGAGGAAGCGGTTACGATCGATTTGTCAAATAATAAGCTTATCGTCAGGGATACGAACGGGGATCCGGTCGGAGAGCCGATTGATTTAAAGAACATCAAACTGTTAGATGCCTCCCGCTGTCCGGTCGGTGCGGATGAAAATGAGACGATCGGCACGGAGCTTTTTGTCAGAAGGACAGTAGAGGACGAAGCCCGTTATGATGTATACGAGGTCGCTGGACCGCTTTATCTTTTAGATGAAAATGGCGATGTCGTGAAGAGCGAGAAAGGGTTTCCGATTGCGCTCACACAGCGTGTGCAGGAGAAAAATGCAGATGGCACTTTGAAGGTGGATTCGAACAACGAACCCATATATAAATACAAGTTATATGTATACAGAGAGGAGGATCCGATGCAGATCGACACTCTGTATACGATGCAGAACGTTGAAGTGGATCCGAAGATTTTAGAGAATTATTCGTATCTTCCGGTAAAAGGAAATGAAGCTCTTGGAAATTACGGAACCTATGATATCAATGGCGTTTTTGGCAGGATGGTTGAAAACTGGAATGCATCCACTACGATGTTGGATCCGAATACCCTGGCAAAATATGATATTGACCAGCTTTATAAAGCGATGGTAAGCGGTCTGGACATTCAGGGCAGCGTTTGGAAGAGCCAGGTGGAAAATCAGGAGAGGCTGACAGAGAGTGTAGAGGATAAAAGACAGCAGGTGTCCGGTGTTGCGACGGATGAGGAAATGATATCGCTCTTAATGTACCAGCATGCATATAATGCTGCATCCAGGTATATTACAGTAATCGATGAAATGCTGGAGCATATTATCGAGAGATTAGGATAGGGTGTGCGGACGAACAGGCGGGCAGTTAAGCAGGTGGGCAGGTGTGCAGACGAACAGGCAGGAAAACAGCCGGACGAGTGGACAGACAGCCGGGCAGCCAGACAAGGAGGTAAGAATATGCCGGGAACATTTTTTGGAATGAACATCGCCAGGTCGGGAATGCTGACTTATAATACATGGCTGAATACGACAGGGCATAATATTGCAAATATAAGGACGGAAGGCTATTCCAGGCAGACCGTCAATCAGGAGGCGACCGTTCCGATCAAGATGGGAACCTCATACGGAATGATGGGTTCCGGAGTAGATGCAATCAGTATCGAAAGCCAGAGGGATATCTATTATGATGAGAAGTATCGTATGAGCAATTCGGAATATGGAAAGTATGAAACGGCGAGTACCTTTATGAAGGACATAGAGGATTTGTTATATGCGAAGACTACGGATTCGGGTGCCATTACGAATTCGATGAATAACTTTTTGCAAAGAATGTCCGGATGGACGACCGATTCAGAGAGCGCTTCGGTGAGAAAAGAGGTCGTGGGATATGCAGACCTTCTGATGCAGAATATCAATGAGGCAGCAGACCGACTGAAGGAAATTCAGAAGGATGTAAACAGTCAGATCGCCGATACTGTAGATCAGATCAATGCCTATGCACAGGAAATCGCTTCCCTGACGCAGCAGATCAATACGTTAGAGGTATATGGAACAAAAGCGTGTGATCTACGCGACCAGAGGGCATATATTCTGGATAAATTATCCGAACTGGCAGATATCAATGTGAATGACAGAGAGGCAAAGGAGAATGAAGGAGTAAATCAGTACATCGTCTCTGTGGATAATGCGATTCTGGTAGATACCTACAATGTGAATCTGCTGCGCTATGAGGCGAGAGACACCTACAACGCTTTGGATGATATTGACAGTTTATATGATCTGCGCTGGAGCACCGGGCAGGACTTCGGGATTCATGATACGGCACTGGGCGGAAAGCTGCAGGCACTCTTTGAGCTTCGTGACGGGAATAACGGTGAGATTTTTACCGGAAAGACATCTGTAAAGAAGGGGGACGTCAAGGTCGTCGTCACGGATGTAAATGAGCTTGGGAGCAATTTGTTCAAGCTGCAGATTCCGGAGCAAAATGGAGTGCTGACGGTAGACCATGCCGAATATGAATATAAATATTTCGAGTGTGAAGTAGATGAAAATGGAACATACGAATATACATTTTATTTAAAGGATGGCACTTCGGTGGCACGTGATCTAAGTGATGTGAATGCCAAAGTGTCAGATGCAGTGGATTTTCGGGGAATTCCATATTATCAGTCCCAGTTAAATGAGTTCGTCAGGACCTTTGCGTATTATTTTAATGAGCAGCATATGCAGG
>JAFVAA010000643.1 GCA_017476305.1 Lachnospiraceae bacterium | reverse complement strand
GATCGGGGTATCCGGAGGTGCAGATTCGGTCTTTTTACTGCTTTTTTTCTGTGCCATACGGGAAAAATGGGAACTGGCCCTTTCTGCCGTCCATGTGAATCATGGGATACGGGGCGAAGCGGCAAAAAGAGATCAGGAATATGTACGTGACCTGGCAGAAAAGCTCCATGTGCCTTTGGAGGAATACGAGGCCGATATCCCTGCTTTGGCAAAGGAATGGAAGATGACAGAGGAAGAAGCCGGGAGACGTTACCGGTATGAGTGCTTTGAAGGAGTGAAAGAGAAAAGGCGGGGGAACAGGATCGCTGTGGCACATCATAAGAATGATCAGGCGGAAACAGTGCTTTTTCAGCTGTTTCGAGGAAGCGGGCTTCGGGGACTTGGCGGGATGCATCCGAAAAGAGAGGATTTGATTCGTCCCCTTTTGGATATTACAAAGGAAGAAATTTTGGAAACATTGGAAAAATACGGCATAAAGTATTGTGAGGATCTGACAAATGGCGAAAATGAATATGCCAGGAACCGGATTCGGAATGAGCTGTTTCCCTGGGTGGAGGAAAAGCTCCAAAAGAAAGCGCAGAGCCATATTGCGGCGAGTGCCTCCTGTCTTTGGGATGTGCTATCCTATCTGGAGGAACAGACGGATCGTGTCTATGCAGAAATGGTAACACAGACAGAGCGGAAGTGCAGGATCCAAAAGAAGGACTTCGCTTCGTGCCATCCTGTGCTCCAAAGGGAACTCGTGTTAAAAATGATTGAGGAGCTTGCGGGGAGGAAAAAGGATATTACGGGGGCACATATCGAGCAGGTCAGGAAGGTTTTTTTAGGAGAAACGGGAAAGCAGGGGATGCTTCCGTATGGGCTGACTGCGAAAGGGGAATACGAGGTTCTGTATCTGGAAAAAAAGGGAAAACAGGAAGAAACGGAGGAATTTGCCCTTTTTTCCGAAACGGAGCTTTTGCCGGGACAGAGTTATGAAATCCCCTATACCAATGGGAAAAATAGAGTTTTCGAAGTGAGAAAACGGAAAATTTCGGGAATTTCTGAAATCAATCCAAAAAAATACTGTACGAAATGTTTTGATTATGATAAAATTAGTTCCGTAGCGTTGTTTCGTTATCCTCTGGCAGGAGATTATCTTCTGCTGGATAAAGCCGGCAGAAAGAAAAAGCTTGGGCGGATTTTTATCGATGAAAAAATTTCAGCCTGGCGGAGAAAGCACATGGTGGTGCTGGCAGAGGGAAATCATGTATTATGGGTTCCTGAACTGGAAAGGTGCAGTGCTTTTTACTATTTGTCGGAGGAATCGCGGGAAATGCTTTACATATACGAAAAACGATGAATGTGTGAACAGTAACAGAGCAGGCAATCATTGAAAAATTATAATAGGAGAAGGATAGGATCATGAAAGAAGTAGTACATGAAATGTTTTCGGAGGAACAGATAGAAAAAAGGATAGCAGAGCTGGCAGAGCAGATCAGTAGGGATTATAGCGGGAAAAAAGTGCGTATGGTCTGTATTCTCAGAGGCAGTGTGTTCTTTTTTACGGAATTGGCGAAAAGAATGACCATACCGGTCACGATTGACTTTATGGCTGCATCGAGTTATGGAGATAGTACAGACAGCTCCGGCAGCCTGGAGGTGAGAAAGGATCTTGACGATCCGCTGGATGATTTGGATGTTCTGGTGATCGAGGATATTATCGATACCGGTACGACGCTCCGGAAGATCAAAAAGATGCTGATGGGAAGGAATGCAGCATCTCTTAAAGTATGTACTCTTTTGGATAAACCGGCGAGAAGGGAAACAGAGGTAGAAGTGGAGTATATTGGTTTTACGGTACCGGATGAGTTTATCGTAGGGTATGGACTTGATTATGCGCAGCGTTATAGAAACCTTCCATATATTGGGAGATTAGAATTTATAGAAGAATAAAAGGAGATTTTTCATGAAGCAACAGATGAAAACCGGAGGGATTGGGTTTTATATCCTGATTTTAGCTATCATATGTTTTGTGGTCTATGTATCGGGAAGCTTTAGCCAAAGTTCAAATGGAAATTATAATCTTGCACAGTTTCAGAGGGATGTACAGAAGGGAATCGTCCGTTCTGTAAAGATTTTACCAAATGAAGAGGTTCCGACCGGTGAGGTGGATGTGACTTTTGATGACAGGAAGACCGTGAGCTTTTATGTATCGGATGTAAAGCAGGTGGAGACGATTGCCTATAATGACAGCGAGCTTGCGGCAAATGTACTCGTAAAGGATATCCAGAAACCATCCTGGATGATTACGACCTTACTGCCGTATGCACTGGGAATCGTGGCACTTTTCTTCCTGTTTTCGTTTCTTTCGGCGCAGTCAGTAGGTGCGAGTGGTGGAAATGCGAAAATGATGAATTTTGGCAAAAGCCGTGCACAGAGGATCGATCCGGGAGAGCATTCGAAAAAGTTTGCAGATGTAGCCGGACTGAAGGAGGAAAAAGAGGAGCTGGAGGAAATCGTAGATTTTCTGGCAAATCCCGGGAAATATACGGGGGTTGGTGCGAGGATCCCGAAGGGAATCCTTCTCGTGGGACCTCCGGGAACCGGTAAGACGCTTCTCGCAAAGGCAGTGGCAGGAGAAGCAGGAGTTCCGTTCTTTAGCCTGTCAGGCTCTGACTTTGTAGAGATGTTCGTCGGTGTCGGTGCTTCCCGTGTGAGGGATATGTTCCGGGAAGCGAAAAAAAGTTCGCCGTGCATCGTGTTTATCGACGAGATCGATGCAGTGGCGAGAAAGCGTGGTTCGGGACTGGGCGGAGGCCACGATGAGCGTGAGCAGACGCTCAATCAGATGCTCGTGGAGATGGATGGTTTCGGAATCAATGAAGGAATCATCGTCATGGCAGCGACGAACCGTGTAGACATTCTCGATCCGGCAATCCTAAGGCCCGGGCGTTTTGACAGACGTGTGACGGTGGGACGTCCGGATGTCAAAGGCCGGGAGGAAATCCTGGATGTACATGCGAAGGGAAAGCCGCTTGGCGATGACGTGGATTTGAGGCGGGTAGCGCGTACTACGGTCGGTTTTACCGGTGCGGATTTAGAGAATCTTTTAAATGAGGCAGCGATTGCCTGTGCGAAGGAGGGGCGTGCCTATATCGCGCAGGAGGATATTGAAAAGTCCTTTATCAAGGTAGGAATCGGAAAAGAGAAAAAGAGCAGGATTATTTCTGAGAAGGATAAAAGGATTACGGCTTATCACGAATCCGGTCATGCGATCCTCTTTCATGTGCTGCCGGATATCGGACCGGTGCATATGGTGTCCGTGATTCCGACGGGCAGCGGGGCAGCAGGCTATACGATGCCTTTGCCGGAGCGTGATGAGATGTTTAATACAAAGGGAAGGATGATGCAGGATATCATTGCCGGACTGGGCGGAAGGATTGCAGAGGCTTTGATCTTTGATGATATTACGACGGGGGCATCCCAGGATATCAAGCAGGCTACGGCTACAGCGAAGAGCATGGTGACGAAGTATGGCTTTTCGGATGCGATTGGCATGATCAACTATGCGGATGAGGATGAAGTCTTTATCGGCAGGGATTTTGGCCAGCACAGCAGAGGCTATAGTGAGGATGTCGCGAAGACGATCGATCATGAGGTAAAGAAGATCATCGATGAGGCTTATGCAAAGGCAAAGGCGATTTTAGAGGAGCATATGGATGTGCTTCATGCCAGCGCAGAGCTTTTGATGGAGAAAGAGAGGATTGACAGACAGGAGTTTGAGGCTCTTTTCGAAAGAAGGGCACTTCCTGATGCGGATATGGGAGAAGCCGGGAATTCTGCAGAGTATATGTCAGAAAATCCTTCCGGAACTGTAGATGCTTGAATGGAGCAAATACACTAATTAAAAGTTCCTTAGGAACTGTAGATGCTTGAATGGAGCAAATACACTAATTAAAAGTTCCTTGGAAACAGAAAATGAGTAAAAATAAGCGGTCTTTTGGTGAAATTTCAAAAAAAGACCGCTTATTTTTGAGAAAGTCCGAAAAAATGCACAAAAGTTTTTTTTATTTCCCTGGATTTTTATGCACACTTTTACATGGATTCTGCTATACTTAATAACTGTAAACCCCAATACATTATATGGTTTTTGCTACACCCCATAAGTAACAAAATACCTTCTCCAAAAGAGAGATTATCGAGAAATCGATAGTCTTTCTTTTTTTGTGTTTGAACTTTGCTATACATGGATGATAATATCCGCAGTCTGAAAACGGATGATTTTTTCCAGATCCTTCGGTGTTACCTTTACCTGATATCCCACCTTTCCGGCACTGAAATAGATATGGTCGAGCTGTGCCATTGTCTCGTGAAAGGTAGTTTTGAAAAATTTTTTCATGCCAATGGGAGAACAGCCTCCGTGTACATAGCCGGTCAGGGGCAGCAGTTCCTTTTGCTTTAGCATGGAGACGGATTTTTCAGAGACGGTCTTTGCGGCAAGTTTTAAGTCAAGCTCCGTATTTACCGGAATCACGAAAACATAGTGTTCCCCGGATTTTCCCTGTGTGACGAGTGTTTTAAAGACGAGGTCGGGGCTTTCTCCTAACATGGAAGCGATTTCCTCCCCGGTCTTCGTGGGATCTGCTTCGTAGGTAAAGCTTTCGTAAGGGATTTTTTTCTGCTCTAAAAGGCGCATGACGTTTGTTTTTTCGGTTGGTTTCATTTTAAACAGTCCTTTCGTGCTGATTTTGGTTCCTGAATCTAAAAAAAGACTAATGACCAAAATCGCTATTTTCATATTCAAAATGTGTCATAAATGGCACATAAGAAAAACCCCTAGAAAACAACTATTTTCTAAGGGCTTTTGGAACTTCCTGCAAGGAAACATGTAGCAGGGGCACCAGGAATCGAACCCGGCTCTGGAGTTTTGGAGACTCTTATTCTACCGATGAACTATGCCCCTGTATCAGTATATAAACATCATAAAGCAAACAGATCTATGACGTCGTCGCTTATGGTTCGTCTTTCTCTAAGCGACTATAAAAGTATATAATGAATAATGAAATTTGTCAAGAGGGAAATTTGATTTCCTCTTGACAAATTTCATTTTGTTGACTACACTTTTATTGACGCTTTTATCAGCGTTTCCTATAAATGAAGAAAGCTGAGATGAAAATGAATGCAAGAAAGACATTTTATGATGTAGCCAGCTTTTATAAAAATAAAGCGACTTTAGCAGCCAGTTATCAGGGGATGCGCTACCAGGTGAAGCAGAGCGGGGAAGCGGAGGAAAAGGTGCTCTCTGCTGTGGTGTGGCCGGAGCCTCTGTGCTTTGAGAAGACGCCGGAGGAAAAGAAGGAAGGAAAAAGTTTTCCATTTACCGAGGAAGGTCTTGACGAAGCATATGCATGGGTGTGTGAACAGTATGAATCACGAAGGGAAGAATGGGAGCATGCCAAAACGGTTTCCCTGCTGGAGTGCGTAGAGCAGGGAAAGTGAGCCGGATTCTCTGCTTTTCTGGCAAATGGCAGCAGGATAAAGGAGCGGCAATATACCTCTGGGAGAGTTGGCATAGCAGGAGCATAGGAGAAAGATACGATGGCGAAGCGAATGACGGAAAAAGAGAAAGCGCGTGTAGCACGTGTGATGGCACTTTTGGATCAGGAATACGGAACGGATTACCGTTGCTATCTGAACCATGAGACGCCATGGCAGCTTTTGATCGCTACCATGCTAAGCGCACAGTGTACCGATGCCAGAGTGAATCTGGTGACGAAGGAGCTGTTTGTGAAATATCCGACGTTAGAAGCTTTTGCGGAGGCAGATTTAAAGGAGCTGGAAAAGGATATCAAATCGACAGGATTTTATCATAATAAAGCGAAAAATATCATCGCATGCACGAAACGTTTAGTAGAGGCGTATGACGGTGAAGTTCCGTCATCCATTGAGGATCTGACTTCGCTTGCAGGAGTGGGAAGAAAGACGGCGAATGTGATTCGGGGAAATATCTTCCATGAGGCGAGCATCGTAGTAGACACGCATGTGAAGCGCATTTCAAAAAAACTCCGGTTCACCACGGAGGATGATCCGGAGAAGATTGAATTTGATTTAATGAAGGTTCTTCCGAAGGATCATTGGATTTTATATAATATCCATATTATTACACTTGGAAGAACCATTTGCAAGGCTAGAAATCCGAAATGCGGGGAATGCTTTTTAAGAGAGGAATGTCCCGAGTGGGGCGGTAAAAAAGCCACATCCTGAGAGATGGCCAGGTGTCAGTACCCTAGTATTCCAGTTTGCTGAGACGCAGTTTTTTTATGATGGAATCCTTTAGTGCGAAATCAGAGTTTTCTACCAGAGTGATGAGCTCGTCTACTTTAGAGGTTTTTCCTGCTTTTGCATAAAGAATGCCCAGATTGATGTATACCGTAGAGATATCACTTCCGATTTCTATGGCATATTCATAAATGGTCTTGGCGCGGACATATTCCTTTTTCTCAAAGAGATAGTTTGCCCATTCGCTTAAAGCACGTAAAAAGAGCTGAAAACGCTGGTCATATTCCGAAAGCTCGTCTAAGTTGGCAGCACCATACATTTCCTTTAGATCCGTGTTCGAATATCCGGAAAGGTTCATCATCTTTCCGGAGGAGTAATTTTTTACTTCTGCGACCCGTTCTGCCTCTGTTTCGTCCATTTCATCGGCGAAAGGAAGACGACTGGGATCCGGAGAAAAATAATCCAAAGCAGAGATATCACGTTTTCTGGCGAAGTTTGCTTTTGCTTCCCGCTCCCAGAAAAGTTTATCGCTTTCGGAAATCACAGATTTATTTTGTTTCATCTTGACGCGAACCCAGATTATGAATACAATAATGCATATGAGAAAGAGTGCCATGGTGAGTGCTCCTTTCTATAAAATATATTTTTTTCACAGGAGGTAAAATTATGAACTTTTTTAATAAAAACAAAAAAATGATTGCAGCAGTGATCTGCGCTATTGTCATTTTAGCAATGGTGGTGCCTATGGTTTTAGGCTCTATTTACTAAAATACCACTTGACAATTCTTTCATATCATATAAAATACGTAGGAAAATGTCAATGATAGTTTATTGCTGCTGCTGAAAGCTATGGAACAAAATGGCATGGCGACGCACCGAGGGTGCATTTTGGGAAAGGGAGAGAGTAGATGACGAGTAAGAATAAAAAATTGACAGCTTGTTTTGTGGCAGGATGTGTTTGTGTTTTTGGGATTGCTGCCTTTGTATGGTTTTCTTCCAGAGGGGTTACGCTAAAAAAGACGAACAAGATCAGTGAAGGTGTTACGATTGATGGAGTAGATGTGGGAGGGCTTACGAAGGAAAAAGCGGAGCAAAAGCTTTCAGACTATATCGAAAGCCTGTTGAACAGAGAAGTTACCATTACCGTTGATGGGAATCAGATAAAGACGAAGGCAAAGGATCTGGGATTTTCCTGTGAAAGCGGGGAAAGTGTGGAAGAAGCGTATGAAATAGGGAAAGAAGGAGCGTTTTCTTATGAAAAGCTCAGTGATGAAGATATAGAAAAGGGTAAACTGAACTTATCTTATACCGTAAACGAGGAAAAAGTACAGAGCTTTGTAGAGGAAAACTGTACTTCTTTTGTAGTAAAGGCAAAAAATTCCAGGTTAAAATTTCAGGATGGAAAATTTATTGCGACGAAGTCCAGAGAGGGACGAAAGGTGAAGGTGGCAGAAACAGTGGCTGTGATCAGTCACGCCCTTACAAAAGAGGTCACGGCAGAGCCTTTAGAGGTAGCTGCTGTAGTAGATGTATCGAAACCGAAGTATACGCAGAAGCAGGTTGCCAAGTGCCAGGATTTGATCGGGACCTACTCTACTTCTTATGGGACCTCCACAGCAGCCAGGGCAAACAATGTAAAGACAGCGGCTATGTATATTAATGGAACAGTAATTTATCCCGGAAAGACGTTTTCTGTGGTAAAGACGATCAAGGACAGGACAGAAGAAAACGGATATCTCCCTGCACCGGAGTATTCCAGCGGGAATGTGGTAGAAGGAGTTGGCGGCGGGGTATGTCAGGTCTCTACGACATTATACAATGCTGTAATCAATGCGGAGCTGGAAATTGTGGAGCGTTCTCCACATTCTATGGTGGTTGCCTATGTGGATGTATCACGAGATGCAGCCATTTCCGGAAACTATAAGGACTTCAAATTTAAAAATAATACGGATGTACCGGTCTACATTGCTGCTTCCGCAGATGGAGCGACTTTAAGCTTTCGGATATATGGCGAGGAAACCAGACCGGAAAATCGTAAGATCGTGTTTGAGTCAAAGGTTTTAGAAAAACTGGAGCCGGGGGAACCGATTACGACTGTGGATAATACGAAACCGGAGGGATACCGGGCGGTAACACAATCCGCGCATATTGGGTACAGAGCGGAGCTTTGGAAGGTCATGTATGTCGATGAAAAAGAAACGGAGCGGGTACGTTTAAATACCAGTTCTTATGGGGCAGAGCCGGAGCATATTACGATTGGAAAGAGTGCTTCCAGACCATCTGCTACATCTACACCGTCAGCGACAGACACACCAAAGCCAACTGCTACAGCAAAAGTGACACAGAAGCCTGCAGCGACCAAAGCACCTCAGGTGACGAAAGCACCAAAGGCTACGAAAGAGCCGACGAAGGAACCGGTGGCTACG
>JAFVAA010000642.1 GCA_017476305.1 Lachnospiraceae bacterium | reverse complement strand
TGTTCTGTGCATAGTGCTTTTATATCATCGGTGGTAAAGCCTACGAATTCTGCCAGATTTTTTGCATTCAGCATCGTATATTCTTTGAAGTTGTTCAGCTTTGACTGTATCTTGTCCCTTACTACCGGTAATATCCCGGTCAGATAGGCAAGGGAGATGGCAGGTCGCATGGTATTATCTTTAAAAAGCCCGTTCAAGAAGCTTAAAAACTTTTTAAAAAGTTTTTCCGGAACCTGTTCCCGGACAAGTACATCATATTCGTCAAAGAGCAGGATAAAAGTCTCGCCTGTTTCCCCATATATTTTCAGAATTGCTTCAGCGAGGGAATACTCATCCGGCAGCAGCACACCGGGAAATTCTTTCCGCATTTCAGTCTTGATCTTTTCTGTAAGGATTTCTAGCATATTTTCTTTGTCACGGGTATTTTGATAAATTCCGTTGATGTCCACTTGTATGACATTGTATTGATTCAGTTTTTCTTCAAAGTCCGGTACTGCTGCGATCTTATATGGGGCAAAGAGTTCTTTCGAATCACAGCCCTTGGAGTAATATGCACTGAGCATGTTTCCGGCAATCGTCTTTCCAAAACGGCGTGGCCTGGCCACACAGATATATTTATTTCCTGTATCCATAAATTTATTTATCGCAGAGAGCATCATTGTTTTATCAACATAAATTTCTGCGCTTATGGCTTCTTTAAAGTTCATATTTCCTGGATTCAGATAAATTCCCATATCCATTCAGCTCCTTTTCTAAATTATTGGCTTTAGATTTATTAATATCCGCTTTTAAATAAATTCCCAAGACAATCATCTCCTGGCTCATGGCTTTTCTTTCACGTACTGTCCCATCTGTGATGTATACTGCTCTCCGTCTTAGTTATATTGAACCACAAATTGACGTTTCATGCAACATGCTTTGGCACAAAAACTATAAAATTCTTTCATATGGGAAAACATGATCGAGTATGTGACAAATAATATAAGACCGAAGTGTTCACAGCGCTTTATCTATATTTGTCAGGCAATCATTTTCGAAGTAAGGTACGGAAAAAGTTCAATGAGATGGAGGAAGGTCTGGAAGAAGCATACCGGCAGATACGGGATCAGAAGTATGAAGAAGGCATCCTGGATGACGGTTATATCGGTTCCGTCTCCTATGGGATATGCTTCTGCAAAAAGGCATGCATCGTGGGGAGGCTGCCGGAACTGGCGTGATCCCAAAACATCGAAAACGGTCATAAACGAAAACCTGCCATTTATGAACGGAAATGGCAGGTTTTCATTTTCGCCTTTTTCATCGGCTTTGATTTGTAGTAACATTACATAGGTACTGATCAGATTTTGCTTTACATCTTCTTCAGACATATTCACCTGCTTTCTACCTTTACAGTCCCGTGAAAACCTGCTTTTATTATAAGCAATTTTTAAGGGTTTCACAAGTATTTCTTTCTTTTTTACAGTTTATTTTGGGTTTCGCGGAACTGGAGGGGTGTCACGCCGGTCTCGCGGGTAAATAGCCGGATGAAATGTGTGGTATTTGGAATTCCTACCTGTTCACCGATAATATGGATGGGAAGGTCGGTTTGGAAAAGAAGCTTTTTTGCTTCTTCGAGCCTCTTTTTGTTCAGGTATTTCAGGGGAGAAAGACCGATGTGGCTGGAAAAATCCCTGCATAGTCTGTATTTGCTTACGCCCAGGCGATCCTCCAGATTTTGCAGAGAGACGGGCTCTGTATATTCTGTGTCAAAAATGGTCTTCATTTCGGTTACATGCTTTGGCAGCTTAATCACATTTGTCTGTGGTTTGTTTTCTAAGATGCATTCTGCGAAAATCCTTCCGATATTGTTTACCATAAAGAAATTTGCATCCTCCCCCGGGTTTTTCAGTAATTGTTCTAATTGCTTGAAAAGCTGCAGCGAATTGTCTCCGTGCAGCTTTATGTCTGCGAAGGGAGAGCTCTCTGCCATCTGGTTTTCTGCGGAGGAGGAGCGTGAAATCCTTGAAAAATAGGTTTCCAGGCTCTTTCCGGACAGGAAACAGATATAATAAGAACAGGAGGGAGGAGCTGTGTGCAGACGAAAATGTCTGTTCGGTGGGAGAAGGAAAAGCGTATCCTTTGCAATGGAAGCCTTTTTCTGTTCTGCAGAAAGTTCGCCGTGCATGGAAACGGCATAAATCAGAAGATAATACGGCAGGTTCCTGATTTCACAGGAAAAAGGTGTCGAATGTCTGATAAAACCGCCTGCATGGACAAAAGGAAGTTCAGTATCCTCCCAGAAAGCAGGATTGGGAGAGAGGTATGTTTCATATACAGAAAAAAAGTGCTCTCTCTGTTCTGCTGTCGGAAAATGAAACGCATCCTTTATGTGGTCAAAAAAGAAATGTTCCTGTTCCATGGGCTTTCCTCCTTTTTTAACTAAAATTTAATCCAGTTTTCTGTAATATCTTCCATAAAATAATTTGCAAAAGGATTCAACTTTGTATTTATATGTATTATATAGGAATTAAAAAAATAAATCAAGTTAAAATTAGCTTAAATTAAGGATGAATAAAACTAAAATAAAGCTAAAAAAACAAAAAAGCGAATTGGAAAGGGTAATAGTGCACAAAAATGATTATGTAAAATTGTGCAAAAGGACAAAAGTGACGATAATAGCAAAAATAATAGATAAAAAACAAGAATAGATAGTGACTAAATTTAAAGCATGTGTATAATTAATATTAAGTTACATAAAGTTGTTATATAAAACCAGAGCGCATAAGAGCGCCGGAGCGGTTTTATGACAAAGAATCATAAGGAGGACAGTAACATGAGAATGAGAAAAGCTTTAGCATTAACGATGGTAACGGCTATGACGTTATCATTAGCGGCCTGCGGAGGCTCTGATGACAAGAGCACATCAGGCGGTGGAACAACAGGAAGCACCAGTAGTAGCAGTGCGGGTGGAGATGACGCACAGGAGGGAGGCGTAAAGTCTTATGCTGATTTAGAGCTTGGAAAGGATTTTACGGATTTGAAGGTAAAGATTTCCGTGCTGAACCACAGAACTGATTTAAGCTCTGATGACTACGGTGGAGTGACATGGAAGGAATATCTGGAGAACTTCAATAAGGATTATCCGGGGATTGAGGTAGATATGAATACCGATACGGACTACGGTGAGGATTCTCTGGTGCATTTACAGTCAGGAGATTATGAGACGGTTATGATGATCCCTACCTTAGATGCGGCTGACCTTAGTACATATTTCATGCCTTACGGTGATTTAGAGACGATGAAGACGCAGATTAATTACGCACAGGCAACACAGTATGACGGACAGGTATATGGTGTTCCTTCTACTGCGAATGCACAGGGTA
>JAFVAA010000641.1 GCA_017476305.1 Lachnospiraceae bacterium | reverse complement strand
TCACTTCCTTTTCCTGTTCATCCACAATTTTACAGAACCAACGATATCCCGGTACTCCGATAGCACCTACCTTATGGATATTATCCATGCCAAGATGAACACATCCCGGACCTGTAGACTCTGATAAACCATAATTCGTATCATATGCATGCTCTGGAAAATACTCTTTCCACCGCTTGATAAGGGATGGCGGAACCGGCTGCGCTCCTATATGCATCAAACGCCACTGTGATAAATGATAATCCTCCAGCTTTATCTTTCCGCTGTCAAGCTCATCTAAAATATCCTGTGCCCAGGGAACCAAAAGCCATACGATGGTACAATACTCCTTCGAAATCGCAGAAAGAATCGTCTCCGGCTTCGTTCCCTTTAAAAGAACCGCCTTACTGCCTGCCACCAGACTTCCCATCCAGTGGAACTTCGCACCGGTATGATAAAGCGGCGGAATACACAGGAAGGTATCCTCCCTTCCTGTCTCATGGTGCTTCTGCTCCATCTGCGCTGCCTGTGTCAGACTTTGATGCTTATGGAGAATGGCTTTCGGAAATCCTGTGGTCCCTGAGGAAAAATAAATCGCCCCAAAATCCTCCTCCGTAATCATAACCTCCGGAGTCTGGCTGGAGCAGTCTGCCACCAGCTCTCTGTAGCTTTCCGCAAAGCCCGGGCAATTATCCCCTACATATATGAGGAGTCTTCACTTGCTCATTCTTTCTGCATGTGCTTCGATTCGCCCGATAAAATCCGGTCCAAATACAATGATATCCACTTCCGCAAGTTCTGCACAATACAGAATTTCCTCTGCATCGTAGCGAAAATTGAACGGAACAGCAATCGCCCCACTCTTTAGCACGCCAAAATAGATCGGCAGCCATTCTAAACAGTTGTACATAATGATGGCGACCTTATCTCCTTTTTTAATTCCACGGCTGATGAGCATATTTGCAAACCGGTTCGCCTTTTCATTGAACACACGCCAGGTAATCTCTCTGCGATATGGCTCAAATCGCGTCGGTTCGATAAGCTCCAACTCCTTCCACGTAATCCGTCTGGTATCCTTTTCCTCCGGATTTAACTCCACCAAAGCCACCTCATCCGGGTATAATGTAGCGTTTTTTTCTAAAAAATCTGTAACAGGCATAGCTCTTTCCTCTTTTCTAATTCATTTCCTATACTCACGAGCGATTAGATTTGCCATCCTTTGCAAAACAGCAACTTCATTTTCTTGCTGTTTTCCGCAAAGGATGGCAAATGTTATCGATCGTCAGTATATCATCGACAAAGTTTTTCACTTTCTATAGAATAGCATAATCCATATAATAAGTCAAAAAACAATCTTTAAAATCTCTTCCGGACGATGAATCAAATAATCAGCTCCCAGGGAGGATAAAAACTTTTCATCACGAAATCCCCATGCGACTAGAACACAGGGTACTCCTGCATTTTCTGCAGTAGCCCTGTCCACCTCGGAATCCCCTATATAAATGGTGGTCTCTTTTTCTGCTCCTAAAATTCTCATCGCTTCCAATACCGAATCCGGTTCCGGCTTTCTTTTCACACCCTCTCTTTCGCCGATTGCTACAGAAATGATTCCGTCAAAATATTTTTCTGACAACTCCTTTACTGCCAAATCTGCCTTATTTGACACAATTGCCATAGAAAGACCTTTTTCCTTTAATTCCCTTAGAACCTCTAATATTCCATCAAATGGTCTCGTTCTGTCTTCACAGTGCTCTATGTAATACGCCTTGAAGTCTTCAAACACCATATCCATACGCTCCGTGGAAATCCCCGCAGGCACTGACTGTTCCATCAATCTACGAATCCCGTTTCCTAAAAACCGACGCACCTCCCCCCTGCTCCTCGTCGGATACCCGGCTTTTTTTAATGCTGCATTGACGCTTTCATACAGGTCATCCAATGTGTCTAATAAAGTTCCATCTAAATCAAATATAATGGTCTCTATTGGGTGTTCATTTTTCTTATCCATTTTCCATATCCTCTACACGAGAACTGTAAATAATACGCACAGTCCTATCGTTTCCTTTTCCGGCTTTGGGGCTGCATGATC
>JAFVAA010000640.1 GCA_017476305.1 Lachnospiraceae bacterium | reverse complement strand
TTTCAAAAGTAAAATAGTTTCGGCGGAAGAAAAAAGGAAAAACATTTCTGTAGAATCTATTTTAGTTAATTATTTAGAACAACGGTTAGAAATAGCGAAACCCGAAGGTGGAGACTCTGAAATACTATTTGGTGCTGTTTCTTTAAAAAAAGATAAAACATCTGGAAAAAGGACTTATACAGTCAAAAATTGGGAAATTTATGATGATTTTAAAAAAGTAATGGAAGAATCCGGTACTGAAAAAGAGGTGGTTTATATTGACCTTTCGGCTTTTTCGTTTACAAAAGATAACTATTTTGTCATTAAGGGGAATTATTCCAAAGATTTTGTTTTAATAAAATTAGCTGCAAATGAGTTGAATCCTGTTACAAGTACTTTTTACGAAAAAAATAATGTCCATGTAGAGTTAAAAACAAAATCCGGTGGAAAACAAAAAGATTTGCCATCTGAAAAGCAAATTGAATTTCGGACATTACAGGGAATTTGGAATATTTATCAAAGTTCGGGCAGTATAAAAGCAGATTTATCATTTTATAGAAAAAGGGGAACTTCTCTATATTTCCGTGTTTGCGCTGAAAAAAACAAGCTTTTAGGCAATCAGGATATTTCTACAGAAGATACGGATATTTTTGAAAAACTCACAGACAAAAATCCGTTAAAAATATATAAAATCAAAGCATCTGATTTTGCTTCAAAAGAGCTGAAAGTCAATATAAAAAAGCAGGCAGCTGGTTCCGGTATTACTGCAAATTATAGTAAAAGAACGATTAAAATTGCTAAAAATGTGGAATACAGATTTATCAATAAGGACGGTTCTCTTGGGACATGGAACAAGGCGAAGGAAAATTCATTTGAGTTGAATGAAAAAGATTTTATCGATGATGCTGCCGGAGAACCTAAATATCTGTCTATAGAAATAAGAAAAATCCTGGAGAATAAAACGGATCATACACTTACTTATTCTGCAGTGGTTCCTTTATCCATACAAGTATATCAAACTCCTTTTATGATAAAGGGAACAGAAATAAATCAAATATTTATACAAGAGACTTCTTCTTTGACTAAAAGGGATTTGATGATAAAGAAAAGGGAAACATCCCGAAAGACGTTTTATGATATTACAAACCTGGATGACCACATTTACCATGCAGTGATTATAACTTCTGCAAAGGTTCCTGCCCCTTCTGTAAAAACAGTGACAATAAAGCCTAAAAAGACATACTCTTTATCTGGGAAAAAAACTGGGCTTTTATACCTTCGAAGGGCAGATTCCAGTATGGAAAAGATATTTGCCAGTGCATTTATGAAAGTGGATTTTGTGGCAGCTTCTAATGAAAATTTTGCTTCTGATACATATATTGACTTTACTTCTCCTGTCTGGGAACGGGAAGTCGATAACGTGAGAATTATGTCATCTGCCAAAACATCGGATGGAAATATGATATTTGCAGGATTGATTCACATGAAAAAAAATGATACGATTCCAGATAAGGCTAATTATATTCCTGATTCCTCTCCGGAAGATTTTAAAGTCTGCTATGCCTTTGAAAATACTTCTGAGGATGTTGACCGTGTTTATATCGAAAAAATTAGTTCTACCGGGAAAGTATTGTGGACTACTATCGTAGATAGTGATATTGATGGATATCAATGGAATGTATCTGTGCAGGAATTAAGTAATGGAAATTATGCTGTTTTTCATCGAAATTTTGAAGATATGCTTGTGGTCAATAAAACAACTGGAAAAAAGGTAAGTGAAAAGCATTGTTCCCTTTACCGCAAAAGTGCAGAAAGAATTTGGATCAAGAGGGCTTCCTCTGGATTCCTTTCCATTGATGGTGCTTCTTTTCAGCATGTAGATGAAAAAGGAAATACTATTTGCGAATCTGGTTATATATCGACAGATACCGGTAAAGCACTCTCTTTTATAGATATTTTACAGAACAAAAAGGGGGATTATGTAATTTTGGCAGAAAGGGATAAGGAATACGACACTAGCCTGGTGAATAATACTATGCCCTATCTTATCAAATGTGATAAAAAAGGAAAAGTAAGTACGATAATTGGTGGAGAAATTCTGAAAGAACTGAATGTTGATCTCTCTGTCAATGGGCTTTTAGAAACCGGGGATGGTGGTTATCTGGTATTGGGAAAGATAACAGGAGGTTCTTTTGAATATGCTCCAAAAAAGAAATGGGCTTGTTGCCTGATTAAATACTCCCCGGCACTTAAACCCTTGTGGACCAAAATTATCGCAGATCAGGATGCAGACATGTCAGCACCGTATTATTTGTCCAGACCAATTGATGAAAAACATTATTTATTATATGGTGGAAATCCAAGTTATGTCATCGATGAATCCGGGACAGTCAATCAGGTAATTAATACCAGGAATAAAAAGAATGTAAGTAATCTAATCGGACTATATCAGGATAATGATGGAAATTATCTGTATATAGGGAATAAAGCAGCAGGAAAGGCTTTGATAAAACCATTAGATCAAAAACATAGTGTAGAGACAAAGGAAATCACAATTTTTTAATACACAATTTATCGGGAATTTAAAAAAATCCTCCACCAAAAGATTTTATCATTGGTCGAGGATTTTTTTTCTATATTTATAGCAAGTTTTTTTCTTTATAGCTGATTCCGATAAAGAGAAAATTCTCCGCATAGCTTTTAAGGGAAAAGAAATACCTTCTTTTGCAAATCTGCCTTTGGGCGTATGGCGGATGAATTCTCTTTAAGATACATACTAATCATTAATTTTTGATACATCATAAAGGGGGATGTTTGTCAGCCAGTCCTGCTTTTTGTATGCTTTCATGGAAAGCCGGATCACTTCTTCCGGCTGATATCTTTGATAAAAGGTTTTCAGGCTCTTAGCTTTCAGGTTCTCCTCTGCTTTTACTTCTATTGGAACGATGTGTCCCTTTTTTTGTATTAGAAAATCAATTTCATATTTGCCACTTTCTGATGTGAAATAATAAGGTGAAAATGAAGTATCTGATATAATTTGCTGAAGAACATATTGTTCTGTAAGCGCACCCTTAAATTCCGTAAAGATTTGATTCCCCTCCAGTAAGGTCTGTGTATCTAAATCCGTCATTGCACCTAAAATGCCAATGTCAGATATAAAAAGCTTATATGCCGGAAAATCTGTATATGCTTTTAGGGGCATTCCAGGCTTTGTTACTCTATATACTTTATGAATGAGTCCACAATCAACCAGCCACTGAATTGCCAATTCATAATCCTTTGCCCGGGCTCCTTTTTTCATCTGTCCAAAAAAGAATTTTTTATTTTCTTTGGATAATTGCATAGGAACGGAATTCCAAACAAGTCTGACTCTGGGCAGTTCGTTTTCTGCAATATGCTTTCCAAAGTCGCTTTCATATAATTCAATAATTTCTTTTTGTATCTGTCTAACCTGCTGGTAATCCCTGGTATCGATAAAACGCTTGACTGCTTCCGGCATTCCACCGATATAATAATAGTTTTTTAACAATTCCTGCATCTTACTTTCAAAAACAGAGAGTGATTCATAATCAGATTCTGCTAACATGCTTTCTAATTCCTTTTCTCCCACGGCATCTAAAAATTCCCGAAAAGACAGAGGATACAGATTCATCGTATTCAC
Source organism: Lachnospiraceae bacterium (assembly GCA_017476305.1). Taxonomy (GTDB): domain Bacteria; phylum Bacillota; class Clostridia; order Lachnospirales; family Lachnospiraceae; genus Butyribacter. The sequence continues at coordinate 121 of JAFVAA010000640.1, read as the reverse complement.
TTTGCCAACTGGAAATGATACTTTTTTATGAATGGCTACACCAAGCAGAGAACCTGCTGCTATGACAGGATACTCCCTCGCATTTTCGCAAAAGTATTTTAAAGAAGCAAGTGCATCGGGG
>JAFVAA010000639.1 GCA_017476305.1 Lachnospiraceae bacterium | reverse complement strand
TAGGAGCGGTCACTATCATGAAAAGTATAATGATTACCGTCTCCATCCGTAAACTCCCCTACTGCAGTCAAATATGCCTGTTCCGGATGCTCTGGTTCTTCCTCCATCACAGAAACAGCATCCTCGTTCACCGGATACAGAATAATCGTATTTTTATCTCCACTCTTTTCCGTCAAGGAAAATGCTACATCTTCATCCGTAACCTGGTATTCGTATGACATGTCATATTCCTTCGTAGTCGTCTTTTTATCAGAATCGGTTGCAGATATTTCTATGACCTTGTCACTTTTAAATGTATAGCTTCCCGTCTCTGCCACCTGCGTAGAACCAAGCACACCGGAACTTGCGATACAGATACCCGTAATCGTACAGACCACGATGGTATCCCAAAAGGTTCCCGTCATATTGATATAGCCCTGACGCACATGATTCGTGGTAGATGCTGCGGCAGCAGTGATAGCGGCAGAGCCCATTCCGGCTTCATTCGAAAAAATCCCGCGTGCCACACCAAAACGGATTGCTTTTCCCATGGAAGCGACCAGCGCACCACAGAGACCACCGCCGACACTTTTTATCGAAAATGCCATTTTAAAAATCATCACGATACCTGCAGGAACATTCTTGATATTTCCGAGAATCACAATCAGTCCCGCAACAATATAGAACACTGCCATCAAAGGCACTACGACCTGCGAAACCTTAGAGATGGATTTGATTCCGCCGATGATAATAAAAAGAGCTAACAGGGTAATGATCGCTCCCGTCACTGCAAGAGGTACCTTGAAAGTAGAAAATAATGCCGTAGAAATCGAATTTGCCTGTGTCAGATTTCCAATTCCAAAGGATGCAATCACGGCAAAAAGTGCGAAGAACCATCCAAATAAAGCACCGATCTTTTTATGATTAAATGCCTTCCGCATCGTGTACATCGGTCCACCGGACATCTCGCCCTTTTCATTGACCTCACGGTATTTGATGGCAAGCATACACTCACTAAATTTCGAAGTCAGACCAAATACAGCAGAAATCCACATCCAGACTAAAGCTCCCGGTCCGCCGGAAACCATTGCCGTAGCAACACCTACGATATTTCCCGTTCCTATCGTGGCTGCAAGTGCCGTCGTCAGTGCAGAAAAGGGGGAAACATCACCCTCTCCTTTTTTCTGCCTTGCCTCTTTACTAAGCACGCTCCTGATCGCATACGGAAGATTCCGGATACAAAGTGCCCTTGTCCGAACCGTCAGAAAAATTCCCGTCCCCACTAAAAGAATCAGCATGATCGGTCCCCAGACCACGTCATCAATTGCTGAAAGTACATCTCCAATTACTTTTGTGTTCATAAAAACCTCCATTCTGGTAAAACTCCAGGAAAAACTGCTATCCTTCTCTACCACAGTTCCTTAGACGATGTATGTTTATACGCCTCCCATTTTCCCATAATATGTATACATGAGTACACAAACTTTTTTCATTTTACCATAGAACCTCTGCCTTTTCAAGCATTTAACCGCTCCCATCCCGCATAGCCCCCGTTCAGACTCATCACTGGATAGCCCATCCTGGCTAAATCCCTGGCTATCAAAAGACTGGTATTCCCCCTGTCACAGTATAAAATGATCCAGTGAATCTGTTCCTTCTGCCCGGAAAGATAGCCATCAATGCGATCCTCTAACCTTTCCCAATCCTCCCAGATCGCTTTTCCGATATGTCCCCTCTCATAATCCTCCCTCTCGCGCAGATCGAAAAGTAAAATATCCTCTCTGTCTATATACCCTCTTAAATCCTTTGCTGAAATCATTTTAAACTTCATTTTTACCTCCCTGACACAAAACTCCGTGGAACTGTCACATGAAAAATATCAAAAAAGCCTAAAAAATCAACCGATAATATTTCTGATATTATCCTATTAATTTTTCAGGCTTTTTATGACTGATTTCATAGCATTTACTCATCAGCAAAAAATATCTGCCAATTTTTTTCTGATGAATATCTAACTTTCCACCACCGCTAAAAGGCTCTGCTTATTTTCCTCCAGCTTCTTTTTAATGTCCTCTGAGGTTTTCCCAATGTACTTCACAACCACCTTTGCTGCATTCATCGTCTGGTCATTGATCTGAGAAACCACAGCATCCATATCCTGCGAAGGAGCAGGTACACTGGCAGCAGGTAAGTCCCCGGAAAGCTGGAACAAGGTTACGATATCCTTTAAATCCTGGACTGCCTCCATCGTCTGGCTGCTCATATCTTGCATTTGATTCTCCAGATTCTGAACCGCAGACGTCGTCTGACTGCTCATGTCTGCCATCTGGCTCTCCAGATTTCTGACTGCAGCAGTCGCCTGATTTTCCATTCCCGCTACCAGACTCTCCAAATTCTGTACAGCTCCCGTCGTTTGATTCTCCATTCCCACCATTTGATGCTTTAGCTTCTTTACCTCCTGAGCAGTCTGACCATTCATATCTGCCACTTGATTTTCCAGACCCTGAACCGCCTCCAGCGTCTGACTGTTCATGCCCGTCATCTGGCTTTCTATCGTTTGAACCGCCTCCACTGTCTGGCTGTTCATTCCCGTCATCTGATTTTCCAGATTTCTGACTGCCTCAGCTGTCTGACTGTTCATATCAGCAAGCTGCGTTTCCAGATTCTGCATCGCCTCTGTCGTATGGGCATTTACTATGGCTGCCACATTTTCTACATCCTGGGAAATATCCATGGCCTGGGCATTCTCCGCACTCGTGTTCATCTGAGCGACCAAATCCTCTAACTCCCCTGTAACCTCCGAAGTGTGCTCATTGATCGAAGCGATCGCACCTTCCAGTCCTTTCGCAGTATCAGCCGTCTGTTCGCTGATATCTGCCAGAAGCTGCTCTATATCCTTCGAAAGCTTTGAAGTATGCGCGTTCACCGCCTCGATGACACGCTCCATTTCCTCTTCCGAAATCACAGGCTGTACACCGGAAATGATGGGAGACGGATCGAACAGCCCTTCTTTCTTTGAAGTAGAATTTCCAGCTGTCTGAACAAATTGATGTACCTCATTGTAAATGATCTTTTGAAACTTTAACTGTTCATTTAAAATCGTATAGACGCGCTGCTCGACCTCCTTCTGGTGCTTTTTCGTTTCCTCTCTTTCCCTGTCCCATAAAGTATACAGACCATCTATCATAAAATAAAATGCGACAAATATGATGACCGCCAAAACCAGACTAAGCACTACGCCAAAAACAGTTTTCGATAATACATCCCGAAACATAATTTCGGCAATCATCCCCGCAATTACCACAAATGCAGATAAAATCGTTGTTTTCTTTAACTCCATCGTTCTTCCCTACTTCCCTAAATTCTTATATTGCTGAACTGTATAGGAACTGTTAATAATTAACTGTTCCTTAGATATTCTTTCTGAAAATCCGTCAGGGTATCGATCTCTTTTCCGAGGAACTTAAGCTTTCTACGTGCCACTTCCTCATCTACCTCCCTTGGAACCACTATGAGCTTCTCTTTCAAAGTATTCTCATGCTCTACCAGATATTTCGCGCTGAGTGCCTGGATTGCAAAGCTCATATCCATGATTTCTGCCGGATGACCATCTCCAGCTGCCAGATTTACCAGGCGTCCCTCTGCTAAAACATAGATCCTCTTTCCGTTCGGAAGCTTATATCCTACAATATTGTTTCTGATATCTTCTGTTTCCGTAGCGATCTCGCGCAGACGCTTCATGTCGATTTCCACATCAAAATGTCCGGCATTGCATAAAATGGCTCCCTCGTGCATCTCCATAAAGTCTTCCTCGTCAATGACACCGGCACATCCCGTAACAGTGACAAAGAAATCTCCCACCTTCGCAGCCTCCTTCATCGGCATGACATCAAAGCCGTCCATAACCGCTTCGATCGCCTTAATAGAATCGATCTCCGTCACAATGACTCTCGCACCAAGTGCCTTTGCACGCATGGAAACGCCCTTTCCACACCAGCCATAGC